>JAAYCX010000057.1 GCA_012729555.1 Acidobacteriota bacterium | reverse complement strand
TCCCCGGGGAGACCGAGCGCTGGCGCCTCGTGGAGGAGTGCGCGCGCCGCATCTTCGAGCGCCACGGGTACCGGGAGATCCGGACCCCCGTCATCGAGCCCACCGAACTGTTCGCGCGCGGGATCGGCGGGGACACCGACATCGTCGGCAAGGAGATGTACACCTTCCGCGACCAGAGCGGCCGCTCGGTGACCCTGCGCCCGGAGGCGACCGCTTCGGTCGTCCGCGCCTACATCCAGGGCGCCCTGTACCGGGAGGGGGGACTCGACCGGCTCTACTACCTCGGCCCGATGTTCCGGCACGAAAAGAAGCAGAAGGGGCGCTGGCGCCAGTTCTACCAGATCGGGGCGGAGGCGATCGGTTCGCAGCACCCGGCGGTCGACGCCGAGATCATGGAAATGGCCCTCGGGATCCTCGACGAGCTTGGGATCGCGGCGAAACTCCTCGTCAATTCGATCGGGTGCCGCCGGTGCCGCCCCGCCTACATGGACCTGCTGCGGGCGGAGCTCGGGCGCGGCATGGGCGGGTTCTGCGACGACTGCCGCCGGCGGGCCGAAACCAACCCGCTGCGGGTGTTCGACTGCAAGGTGGAAGGGTGCCAGGGCGGGATCGCCCTCCTTCCCGTGATCACCGACCATATCTGCCCGGACTGCGCCGCGCATTTTAGCGAGGTCCGGCGCCGCCTGGAGGGAGCGGGGATCTCCCATACCGTCGTCCCCCGGCTGGTGCGGGGGCTCGACTACTACGTGCGCACCGCGTTCGAGATCGTGAGCGGGGAGCTGGGGGCGCAGAACGCCCTCATGGGCGGGGGGCGCTACGACGGCCTCTCGGAGGTGCTCGGCGGCCCGCCGGCCCCCGCGATCGGGTTCGCCATGGGGCTGGACCGGCTGGTCATGACGCTGCCGGAGAAGGCGGCGGCGGAGGCGCGGTGGGAACCCGACCTGTTCCTGGCGCACATGGGGGAGGCGGCGCTCGACAGGGCGGGGGAGATCGCCCGCAGGCTGAGGGCGCGGGGGATGGCGTGCGTCGTCGATTTTGACGGCGGCAGCCTCAAGAGCCGGATGCGCCTGGCCAACCGGATGGGCGCCAAACACGTCCTCGTCATCGGGGAGGACGAGCTCGAGCGGGAACGCTACCGGGTCAAGCGCCTGGCGGACGGGCAGCAGTGGGAGGCCTCGCTCGCGGAGCTCGAGCAGGGGCTGCACCCGGTCGCGGGGACGTAGGAGTCCAGGGAGGGGGCGGATGGGCAGGATACGGGTGCTTCCGGAGATCCTGGCGAACAAGATCGCGGCGGGGGAGATCGTCGAGCGCCCCGCCTCGGTCGTGAAGGAGCTGGTCGAAAACGCCCTGGACGCCGGAAGCCGCCAGGTCCAGGTCGCCGTCTCGGGCGGTGGGCGCCGCTCGATCCTGGTCTCCGACGACGGGGAAGGGATGACGGAGGACGACGCGCTCCTGGCGTTCGAGCACCACGCCACCAGCAAGCTGCGCCGGGCGGAGGACCTCTCCTCGATCGCCACCCTCGGCTTCCGCGGCGAGGCGCTGCCGTCGATCGCCTCGGTTTCGCGCCTGCGGCTGCGCACCCGCGCCGCCGACGCCGCCTCCGCCGGGGGGACCGAGATCCAGATCCACGGCGGCGTGCTCCGCAACGTCCGGACGATCGCCTGGGACCGGGGAACCGAGATCGAGGTCGCCGGCCTCTTCTACAACCTCCCGGCGCGGAGGAAATTCCTCCGGTCGCAGGAGACCGAACTCGGGCATGTCGCGCGCCTGGTCACCCACTACGCCCTGGCGCACCCGGAAGTCCGCTTCGGGCTCCGGAGCGACGGCAGGGAACTGCTCGGCGCCGTCGGCGCCGCCGACGTGCGGGAGCGGGTGTACCAGATCTTCGGGGAGGGGTTTCTGCAGCGGCTGCTGGAGTTCGGGCGCGAGGCGGGGCCGATGCGGGTGCACGGCTTCGCCTCCCTCCCCTCGGAGCGGAGGACCAACGCCTATTCCCAGTACATTTTCGTGAACCGGCGCATGGTGCGCGACAAGGTGATCCTGGGCGCGGTGCGCCAGGCGTACCGCACGCGCCTCCCCCCGCACGCCTACCCCGTGGTGCTCCTCTTTCTCGAGCTTCCCTACGAAGCGGTCGACGTCAACGCGCACCCGGCCAAGACCGAGATCCGCTTCCACGACCAGAACGGCGTTTACCGCCTCGTCTTCGACGCGCTGGAAGAGGCGCTCGCCGCGCGCGCGCCGGTCCCCTCCTACCTGCATGCGGACCCCCTCCCGCCCGCTCCGGGAGGCGCGGTGGCCGAGGCGCCCGAGGATTCGCCGCAACCGGCGCCCGCCCCGCGGCCGGCTGCGGGCGGGACGCAGCCCCTGATTTTCGGGCCGCCGCCCGGTGAAAGCGTCGGGGGCGCCGCAGGCGGCTGGAGCGGCGCGCCGGAAATGGTCCGCGCCCTCCTTCCCGCCGGGCGCGTGCCCGAGGGGGAACTCGGGCGGCACCTTGCCATGAAACTCGTCCCCGGGATGCTCTACCGATCGGGCCGCTCCTTCCCGGCCCCTTTCAGGGCCGAGGGGGTGAAGATCCTCGGACAGCTCCACAACAGCTACATCGTGGGGTGCGACAGCGAGGGGCTCCTCCTCGTCGACCAGCACGTGGCCCACGAGCGCATCCTCTACGAGGGCCTGGCCCGCACGATCGAGGGGGGGAGGGTCGAGCGGCAGGGGCTGCTGGTGCCGCTCGCGATCGAACTTCAGCCGGAGCAGAAGGCGCGCCTCGGGCGGATCCTGCCGGAACTCGGGCGGAACGGGTTCGATGTCGAGCCCTTCGGGGGGGATTCGGTCCTGGTCCGTTCGGTCCCGGCCGTCTGCCCGGAAGGGGAGGTCCGCGATTTGCTCGCCGACATCCTGGGGAGCCTGGAAGCGGAGGACAGGACGCTGGACCTCGAGCGGGTCCGGGACCGGATCGCGGTGGGCACCGCCTGCCGCGCGGCGGTCAAGGTCCACATGGCGCTCGGCCCGGAGAAGATGCGGTGGCTGCTCGACGAGCTCGAGCGCACCCGGATCCCGACCCACTGCCCGCACGGCCGCCCCGTTCTCCTCCGTTTCGGCATGCGGGAGATCGAACGCAATTTCGGCCGCTCCTGACGCCCGCGGCCAGCCCTAACTCACGACCCGGACCGTCCCGCCGCCGCAGATCTCCTCGATCTGCCGGATCAGTTCCGGGCTCGATTTGACCCGGACGAAGTCGGACGACTGGATGCGGACGACGTAATCGGCCGGGCGGTAAAGCTCGATCTCGACGCCGGTGTCGCCGCGGTTGCCGTCCAGCAGGGAATAGAGGGCGTCGGCCGCGCCGGCCGGGAGGCGGTCGACGGCGGCGCGGATGCAGAGGACTTTGGCCTGCCGCTCGAGGATCCCCGCCAGCGGTTCGATCTCCGAGGCGACGATCTTGCACCCCCTCTCCTCCTCGAATTCCAGGCGGCCCGCGACGAGGATCGGGCGGTCGGAGCGGAGGATAGGGGCGAATTTCTGGTAGGCGTTCGGAAACACGACCGTCTCCACCGATCCGCTCAGGTCCTCGAGCGAGCAGACGGCCATCAGGTCCCCCTTGCGCGTGCGGCGCTCGCGCAGCTCGGTGACGATCCCGGCCACCTGGCATTCGGCCGGCTTCCCCTCGGCGATCAGGTCGGCCAGCGGTTTGCGGCTGAACTGCCTGAGTTCCTCGGCGAAGCGGTCGAGCGGGTGCCCGGACACGTAGAAACCGAGCGTCTCCTTTTCCGCCGCCAGGCGCTCCTCGGGCGGCCATTCGGGGATGTCGGGCGGCGTCGGTTCGGGGAGGGTGTCGGCGCCCCCCAGGGAGGCGAACAGCCCCTTCTGCCCCGTTTCGCGGTCGCGCCGCACCTTCTGGCCGTACTCGATCGCGGCGTCGATCATGGCCATGCACTGCGAGCGCCGCCACCCCAGCGAGTCGAGCGCGCCGCTTTTGACCAGGCTCTCCATGACGCGCTTGTTCAGCGACCTGGAATCGACCTCCTCGCAGAAATGGAAGAGTCCGCGGAAGCGCCCCTGCCGCTCCCGGTATTCGAGCACCGAGCGGATGGCCCCCTCCCCCACGTTGCGGATCGCCAGCATGCCGAAGCGGATGCTTCCGCCGCTCGAGTGGAAGTGGAGCATGCTCTCGTTGATGTCGGGCGGGAGGACCGGGATGCCCATCTCCCGGCACTCGGCGATGTACATGACGATCTTGTCGGTGTTGCCGATTTCGCTCGTCAGCAGCGCGGCCATGAACTGGACCGGGTGGTGGGCCTTCAGGTAGGCGGTCTGGTAGGCGAGCAGGGCGTAGGCGGTGGCGTGCGACTTGTTGAAGCCGTACTGGGCGAACTGCTTCATCAGCTCGTAGACCGCGACCGCGTCCTTCTCGCGGATCCCGTTGGCCGCGGCGCCGGAGACGAACTTGTCCCGCATCGACACCATGACCGACTCCATCTTCTTCCCCATCGCCTTGCGCAGGATGTCGGCCTCCCCGAGGGAGAACCCCCCCATCTTGCTGGCGATCTGCATCACCTGCTCCTGGTAGACGATGACGCCGTAGGTCTCCCGGAGGATCTCCTCGAGCAGGGGGTGGGGGTACTCCACCTCGATCAGCCCCTGCTTGCGCTTGATGAAGTCGGGGATCATGTCCATCGGCCCGGGGCGGTACAGGGCGTTGAGCGCGATCAGGTCCTCGAACCGTTCGGGCCGCAGCCGGCGCAGCTCGGTCTTCATCCCCCCGCTCTCGAACTGGAACACCCCGTTGGTCCGCCCCTCGGAAAAGAGGCGGTAGACCTCCGGGTCGGTCAGGGGGACGGAGGAGAGGTCGAGCTCGACCCCCGTCTCCTCCCGGACGCTCCGGACGGCGTCGTCGATCACCGTCAGCGTCGTCAGCGCCAGGAAATCCATCTTGAGCAGGCCGATCGACTCCAGGTCCTTCATGCTGTACTGCGTGGTGATTTCGTCCTTGTTCGTCTTCTGCAGCGGGACCAGCTCCACCAGCGGCTTGGGGGCGATGACGACTCCGGCCGCGTGGGTCGAGGAGTGGCGCGACAGCCCCTCCAGGCGCCGCGCGATCCGGATCAGGTCGGCGATCCGCTCGTCCTGCATCTCCTCCCGGAGCCGCGGCTCCTGTTCCAGGGCCTTCTCGATCGTGGCGTTCAGCTCGGCCGGGATCAGCTTGGCGATGCGGTCGACGTCGCCGTAGGGGATGTCCAGGCTGCGCCCGACGTCGCGGATGACGCCGCGGGCGGCCATGGTCCCGAAGGTGATGATCTGGCAGACGCAGTCGCGGCCGTATTTCCGGGCGGTGTATTCGATCATCTCCGCGCGCCGGTTCATGCAGAAGTCCATGTCGATGTCGGGCGGGGCGATCCGTTCCGGGTTGAGGAAGCGCTCGAAAAAGAGGGCGTACTGCAGCGGGTCGATGTCGGTGATGCGCATGCTGTAGGCGACCAGGCTCCCCACCACCGACCCGCGCCCCGGCCCGACCGGGATGTCGAGCTCGCGCGCGTGCCGGATCAGGTCCCAGACGATCAGGAAGTAGCTGGAAAACTGCATCTTCTTGATCATCGCGATCTCGAACGTCAACCGCTCCTCGTATTCGGACAGGGGGCGCTTGAGCTGCCCCGCGGCCGCGAGCGCCTCCAGGTGCCGCCGCCGCTCGGCGAACCCCTCCCGCACCATCTTTTCGAAATAGCTGTCGGCGTCGTGGCCCGGGGGGACGTCGAAGGGGGGGATCGGCTGGTCGGTCTCGATCGTCAGGTCGCACCGCTCCGCGATCCGGACGGTGTTGGCCAGCGCTTCCGGGACGTGGGCGAACAGGGCGTGCATCTCGTCCGGGGATTTGAAATAGAACTGGTCGGTCTCGTAGCGCATGCGGTCGGGCTGGCTCACCACCTTGCCGGTGCCGATGCAGAGGAGCACGTCGTGGGCGACGCTGTCCTCCTTCTGGATGTAGTGCGTGTCGTTGGTGCAGATCAGGGGGATCCCGGTCCTGGCCGAAAGCTCGATGATGGCGGGGTTGATCTGCCGCTGCGCCGGGAGGCCGTGGTCCTGCAGCTCGAGGAAGAAATTGCCCTCGCCGAAAATGTCGCGCAGTTCCAGCGCCTCGGCCTCGGCCGCCTCGGCCTGCTCCATGACCAGCTTCTGGGCGACCGCGCCCTTGAGGCAGGCGCTCGCCGCGATCAGCCCGCCGTGGTAGCGCCGGAGCAGCTCCTTGTCGACCCGGGGCTTGTAGTAGAACCCCTCGAGGAAGCCGTAGGAGACGAGCCGGGTCAGGTTGTGATACCCCTCGAGGTTTTCGGCCAGCAGCACCAGGTGGTTGCTCTGGTCCCCCCCGCCCGTTTTCTTGTGGCGGTCCTCCTTGGCCACGTAGACCTCGCAGCCGATGATGGGCTTGATCCCTTTCCGGCGCGCGGTGTTGTAGAACTGGAGCGCGCCGAAAAGGTTCCCGTGGTCGGTGAGCGCCACCGCCTTCATCCCCATCGACAGGGCGGCGTCCACCAGGAGCCCGATCTTCGACGCGCCGTCGAGCAGGCTGTAGTCGGAGTGGTTGTGAAGGTGGACGAAGGGTGGGCATTCAGCCATCCGCTACTCCCATTCGATGGTCCCGGGGGGTTTGCTCGTGATGTCGTAGACCACCCGGTTGACCCCCCGGACCTCGTTGACGATCCGGGCCGAAATCCGTTCCAGCAACCCGTACGGCGCGCGGGCCCAGTCGGCCGTCATGCCGTCCGTCGAGGTGACCAGGCGCAGCGCGGCCACGTTTTCGTACGTCCGGTCGTCCCCCATGACCCCCACGGTGCGGATCGGGAGGAGCACCACGAAAGCCTGCCAGAGCCCCTCGGTGAGCCCCTCCTTCTCGATCTCCTCGAGCGCGATGGCGTCCGCCTCCCGCAGCACGGCCAGCCGCTCGGGGTTGACGGCCCCGAGGATCCTGACCGCCAGCCCCGGTCCGGGGAAGGGGTGGCGGTGGACGAAGCGCGGGGCCATTCCCAGTTCCTCCCCCACCCGGCGCACCTCGTCCTTGAACAGCTCCCGCAGCGGCTCGACCAGTTCGAACTTCACGTCCTCGGGGAGCCCGCCCACGTTGTGGTGGGACTTGATGACGGCCGAAGGCCCCCGCACCGAGGTCGATTCGATCACGTCGGGGTAGAGCGTCCCCTGGACCAGGAAAGGGGGGTTGCCGAGCTCGAGCGCCTGGGCCTCGAACACCCGGATGAACTCCTCTCCGATGATCCGGCGCTTGGTCTCCGGGTCCTCCACCCCCTCCAGGCGCCGGAGGAAGCGGGCCGAGGCGTCCACCCCCACGACCTTCAGGTGGAGCGCGTCCCGGTACATCCCGAGCACGGACGCGAACTCGTCCTTGCGCAGGAGCCCGTTGTCGACGAAGACGCAGATCAGGCGGTCGCCGATGGCCCGGTGGACCAGCGTGGCGGCCACGGTGGAGTCGACCCCCCCGCTCAGGCCGCAGAGGGCGCTCCCCTCGGGGCCGATGCGGTCCGCGATCGAGGCCACGGCCGACTCGACGAAGGCCGACATCGTCCAGTCGCGGCTGCAGCCGCAGGCGCGCGTCACGAAATTCGCGAGGATGTCCCTGCCGAGGGGCGTATGCGCCACTTCGGGGTGGAACTGCAGCCCCCATATCTTCCGCACCTCGTCCCCGGCGGCCGCGACGAGGCCCCCCGATTCGGCCGTGAGCCGGAAGCCGGGGGGAAGCTCCACGACGCGGTCGCCGTGACTCATCCATGCCTGGAAGGAGGGGGGGAGGCCTTCGAGGAGGGTGTCGGCCGCGCGCACGTTCACCAGCGCGGGGCCGTATTCGCGCCGCTCGCCCCCGGAAACCACCCGCCCTCCCAGGCTGTGGGCCAGGAGCTGAAGACCGTAGCAGATCCCCAGGGTCGGAATCCCGGCATCGAGGACCTCGCGGGGGAGGGAGGGGCTCGATGCGCGGCAGACGGAATCGGGCCCCCCCGAGAGGATGAGGCCCGCGGGACGTTCCGCCCGGATCCGGTCCCATGCAGACACGTAGGGAACGATCTCGCAGTAGACGGAGAGTTCGCGCACCCGGCGGGCGATGAGCTGGGTGTACTGCGAACCGAAGTCGAGGATGAGAACGGTCTCGCGCTTAATGTGGGACATCAATTTATTAGCCCTAAATGCCTATCTAAAAAAGAAAACTCAGTTTATGAGCATGTTCAGAGGGTACTCGATGATCCCCTCGGCCCCGGCGCGCTTCAGGTCCGGGATCATGCGCTTGACCACCGATTCCTCCACGACCACCTCGAGCGCCATCCAGCCGGGCAAGGTCAGCGGGCTGACCGTCGGGCGCTTCAGGGAAGGGAGGATGTCCATGATCCGCGGCAGGGCGCTCTCCTTCAGGTTCATCTTCAGCCCCACCATCCCTTCGGCGGCCAGGGCGCCCTGGAGCAGGATGGCGATATTCTCCATCTTTTCGCGCTTCCAGGGGTCTTTCCAGGCGTCCCGGTTGGCGACGAAGCGGGTGGTCGAGGCGAGCACGTCCTCCACGATGCGCAGGCGGTTGGCCCTGAGCGAACGGCCGGTCTCGGTCAGTTCCACGATCGCGTCCACGAGGATGCCGGCCTTGGCCTCGGTGGCCCCCCAGGAATACTCGACCCTGGCCTTGACCCCCGCCCTGGCCAGGTAGCGCCGGACGTAGCTCACCAGTTCGGTGGCGACGGTCTTCCCCTGGAGGTCCCTGGCCGAACGGATCGGCGAGCTGTCGGGGACGGCCAGCACCCAGCGCACCGGTTTGAAGCCCGATTTGCCGTAGACCAGTTCGCAGATCTCGGTCACCCGCGCGCGGGTTTCGAGGATCCAGTCCCGGCCCGTGATCCCGGCGTCGAACAGCCCGTCCTCGACGTACTTGCCCATCTCCTGGGAGCGGATGAGCATGATCTCGATCTCCTCGTCGTCGCAGGAGGGGAAATAGGAGCGGTCGCTCGAATGGATGCGGATTCCGGCCCGGCGGAACAGCTCCACGGTCGATTCCTGCAGGCTCCCCTTGGGGAGGCCCAGTTTGAGAACTTTCTTGGCGCTCGGCATGTACTCTCCTAGTTTTTGCGGTGACCGCGACAAAGTGGAAAGGATAATACCGCGCGGCCGCAAATTCCACCCTTACCCGCTCATGGAGCGAAATCGGCGGGGTTCTCTTTCCCCCGCACTCCGGGGTATGATACCAGCAGGGGAACCGGGAGGGACGCCATGGACGCAAGAGATTTCATCCGGCTCGAGGAAACCTTCGGGGCTCACAACTACCGCCCGCTCGATGTGGTCCTGACCCGCGGGGAGGGGATCTGGGTCTGGGACGTGGAGGGGAAACGCTACCTGGACTGCCTGTCGTCCTATTCGGCCGTAAACCAGGGGCATTGCCACCCGCGGATCCTGCAGGCGCTCCGCCGCCAGGCGGAAAAGCTGACCCTGACCTCGCGCGCCTTCCGCAACGACCAGCTGGGGCTCTTCTACCGGGAGATCTGCGCCCTGACCCGGTCGCACACGGTGCTCCCCATGAACAGCGGCGCCGAGGCGGTCGAGACGGTGATCAAGGCGGTGCGCAAATGGGGGTACCAGGTCAAGGGAGTGCCCGCGGACCAGGCGGAAATCATCGTCTGCGCCGACAACTTCCACGGGCGCACCATCACCATCGTCGGGTTCAGCACGGACCCTCAGGCGCGGGACGGGTTCGGTCCCTTCACCCCCGGATTCCGGGTGATCCCCTTCGGGGACGCCGAAGCGCTCGAGCGGGCGATCACCCCCGCCACGGTCGGGTTCATGGCCGAACCGATCCAGGGGGAGGCGGGGGTGATCCTCCCCCCGACCGGCTACCTGGCCGCGGCGCGGGAGATCTGCCGGCGCCACGGCGTGGTGTTCATCCTGGACGAGATCCAGACGGGGCTGGGCCGGACCGGAAAGCTGCTGGCCGAGGAGCACGAAGGGGTCGAGGCCGACCTGACCCTGGTGGGGAAAGCGCTCTCCGGGGGGTTCTACCCCGTTTCGGCGGTGCTGTCCAATTCCGAGGTGCTGGGGGTGCTGCGCCCGGGGGAGCACGGGAGCACCTTCGGGGGGAACCCGCTGGCCTGCGCCGTCGCGCGCGAGGCTTTGCGCGTCCTGGTAGAGGAGGGGATGATCGAGAACGCCGCGGCCATGGGGGACTACTTCCTCTCCGGGCTGCGCAGCATCCGTTCCGACCGGGTCCGCGAGGTGCGGGGCCGGGGGCTCATGATCGGCGTGGAGCTCGTCCGGGAAGCGGGGGACGCGCGGGGCTACAGCGAGCGGCTCATGGAACTGGGGATCCTCTGCAAGGACACCCACGGGCACACCCTCCGCATCGCTCCCCCCCTCGTCATCCGCCGCGACGACATCGACTGGGCGCTCGAGCGCCTGGAGCGGGTGCTCGCCGGGGAGTGAGAAAAAAGAGCCGCCGGCCCCACAATTTCCGCACTTTCCCGAAAAAACCTGTAAAGTAATAGCGCTTCAGGGGTGCGGGCGATTTCTTAACCACGGGCGGGCGGCGGCATGGAGATATTTTCGGCGGTCATTCTCGGCATCATCCAGGGGCTTACCGAATTTCTCCCCGTCAGCAGTTCCGCCCACCTCATCCTGGTCCCCTGGTTCTTCGGGTGGGAGCCGGAGGGGCTGGTGTTCGACGTGGCGCTGCATGTCGGGACGGCGCTGGCGGTCCTGGCCTTTTTCGCCCGCGACTGGGTCCGGCTGGCGCGCGAAACGGTCCTCGGCCTGAGGGAAGGGGCGCCGCTCGGAAACCCAGACCGGAAGCTCGCCTGGCTGCTGGTAGTGGGGACGATCCCGGCCGCCGTCGCCGGTCTCTGGCTGGAGGAACTGGTGGAGGCCCGGCTGCGCTCCCCCCTCATCACGGTCTTCACCCTGGCGGGGCTGGCCCTGCTCCTCTGGTACGCCGAAAGGAGGGGAAGGCAGAGCCGCCCGATGGCGCGCTACTCGTGGGGGGACGCCGCGTGGATCGGGATCGGTCAGGCGATCGCCCTGGTTCCGGGGGTCTCGCGCAGCGGGGTCACCATGACGACGGCCCTCCTGCGGGACAGCGACCGGGTCTCCGCCGCCCGGTTTTCGTTCCTCCTGTCGACCCCGGTGATCGTGGGGGCCGGAATGCTCCAGGCCTGCCGGCTCCTCGGCGCCGGCGATGGCGGGGCCGGCCTCGAGTGGCCGGTGCTGCTGGCGGGGGTGGCCGCCGCGGCCGTGACCGGGTTTCTGTGCATCAAGTTCTTCCTGCGCTACCTCGAGCGCAGGAGTTTCACCCCCTTCGTGATCTACCGCCTCCTCCTGGCCGCCGTCGTCCTGGCCTTTTACCTGAAGGGGTGACGCCGCCGGGGGGGCCGTTATCCCTTCGTCCTCTTCCTGCGGAGCTCCTCGAGGATCTCGCCGATGCGGCGTTCCATCCCCTGCGTTCCGGGGTGGTAGTAGCGGCGCCCGCGGAGCGAGTCGGGGAGGCACTGCATGTCGGCCACCTTGTCCTCGAGGTCGTGCGCGTACTGGTACCCCTTGCCGTAGCCGAGATCCTTCATCAGCCGGGTGGGCGCGTTGCGGATATGCAGGGGAGGGGGCTCGTTGGTGCCCGCCTGGATGTCGGCGGCGACCCGGCCGTAGGCGGTGTAGAGGGCGTTCGACTTCGGCGCGAGCGCCAGGTACACGGCCGCCTGCGCCAGCGCCAGCTTGCACTCCGGCAGCCCGACCAGGCGCACCGCCTCCGTGGCGTCGAGCGCCACCGACAGGGCCCGGACGTCGGCCAGCCCCACGTCCTCGGAGGCGAAGCGCACCATGCGCCGGGCGATATAGACCGGGTCCTCCCCCGCCTCCAGCATCCGCCCCATCCAGTAGAGGGAGGCGTCGGGGTCGCTGTTGCGCAGCGATTTGTGCAGGGCCGAGATCAGGTTGTAATGCTCTTCGCCCGCTTTGTCGTACTGCAGCATCTTGCGCTGCAGCGCCGACTCCAGGTCGGCCAGGGAGAGGGTGAACGGCCCCCCGGCGCCCCGGGCCGCCAGCGAGACCGCCAGTTCCAGGGTGTTGAGGGCGATGCGCGCGTCGCCGTTCGCGTACACGGCCAGCCGCCCGAGGACCTCTTCGGGCACCGTCGCGCCGAGCGCCCCGAGCCCGCGCCCGGTGTCGGCGAGCGCGCGCTCGAGCAGCGTCTGGATCTCGGCCGGCTCGAGCGGGTGGAGCACGTAGACCTTGCACCGGCTCAGCAGCGGGCTGATCACCTCGAAGGAGGGGTTTTCGGTCGTGGCGCCGATGAGGACGATGACGCCCGATTCCACGTAGGGGAGGAAGGCGTCCTGCTGGGCCTTGTTGAAGCGGTGGATCTCGTCGACGAAGACGACGGTCCGGCCCCGGTCGGCGCGGAAGGTGACCTCCGCCTCGGCCATGACGCTTTTGATCTCCTTGATCCCCGACAGCACGGCGCTGTAGGAGACGAAGGGGGAGCGGGTCTGCCGGGCCAGGATGCGGGCGAGCGTGGTCTTGCCCGTTCCGGGAGGCCCCCAGAGGATGATGGAGGCGAGCTGGTCCTGCTCGGCCATGACGCGCAGCACCTTGCCCGGCCCCACCAGGTGCTGCTGCCCCACCAGGTCGTCCAGGGTATGCGGGCGGAGCCGTTCGGCCAGAGGGGTGTCCGGCCCGGCGGGGGGATCGGGTTCGGGAAAGAGTGTGCGGGTCATGGCGTGGGTCCCTGGGCACGCTGGCGCGCGGCCTCAAAAAGGATGATGGACCCCGCCATGGCCACATTCAAGGACTCCGTGGCACGCGCCATCGGAATATGCAGCGCCGGGAGGGAGTCGAGCCCCGCCCCCTCCGTTCCGCGCCCCTCGTTCCCCAGGACGAAGGCGCAGCGGCCGCGGAGGTCGGCCCGGGTGTAGGGCGTTCCGGCCGAGGCGTCGGCGCGGTAGACCGCGATCGAGCGGGCCCCGGCGTAACGCAGGAATTCCTCCGGGTCGAGGCGTTCGACGACCGGGATGCGGAAGAAGGCGCCGGCGCTCGAGCGGAGGGCCTTGGGATTGCGGGCCGAAACGGTGCCCGCGGCCGTGCAGACGAACGCGGCCCCCGCGGCCGCCGCGGCTCGGATCAGCGTTCCGAGGTTACCCGGGTCCTGCAGCCCGAAGGCGCACACGATCGGCCCGGCGCCCGGCGAGGGGAGCTGCGCGAGGGAAAGGGAAGGAACACGGACCAGCGCCAGCGCCCCCTGGGGCGCCCGCACGTCCGACAGGGTGCCGAGCACCGATTCGTCGACCGTGTACAGGGGGACGGCGCGCGCGCGCCAGAGTTCGAGCAGCGCGCGCTCCCGCCCTGATTCCCCGAACCGGGTCCCGGTCACCACGGCGTCCACCCGGCAGCCGGCCGCGTGCACCTCCTCGAGAACGCGCACCCCCTCGGCCACGACCAGGTCGCTTTCGGAGCGGCGGGAGCCGGAGGCGGCCAGCCGGATCTTCTTCAGCAGGGGGTGGGAGCGGCCCAGGCGGCTCCCGCCGCCGGTCCCTACGCTTGCAGGCATTGGACTCTTCCCTCCGCCGCGCTGCCATAGAGCACGCGGCTGACCGGGAAATGGCCGTTTTCAAGGATGGCACCCCCGAGGGCGCGGGCATCGGCGTCGGCGGCGGGGGAGTCGGCCTTGTTGATGAAGGGGATGATTTCGGTGCCGGCCCCGCTGCCGCGGCACACCCCCTGCGGGTGCATGAGGATGCGGGCGGCGGTTTCGGGTGTGATCGTCTCTCCGGCCCGGAGCTCGAAGCGCCCGGCGAAGAGTTCCCAGCGGAAGACGGTGTCGGGCCCGAGCGGACGGCCGAGGCAGTCCATGCCGACGACGGGCACGAGGTAGTCCGACCCCCGCATCGGCACCGGTTCGGAATCGCGCGGCAGCTTGAGGCTGAATCCGGCCGCGCCGTCCGCCTCGTTGAGGAGGACGGGGAACGGGGCGCGGTCCAGGCCGTCGGCGAAATCGGGGGGGACGCCGCGCAGAAGGTGAGGGCTGAAGAAATGGCGCGCGGCCAGGAGCTTGTGGGGGCGGCCGGCGCACTCCCGGCCGATGCGGGCCACGATCTCCCGGACCAGCGCGACGTTGTCCCCGCTGATCACCGAAATCCCCTCGGCGGGATCGGGGGGATGGTTGCGGGTGGTGGTGGTCATGAGCACGGGCCCGCGGCTGCAGCATTCGGAAGCGAGCGCACGGATCAGGCGCGTCTTGCCCCCGCCGCCGACGAAGTCGACCAGCGCATGGTCCCGAAAGGCGAACATTTCCGCAAACACCAGAGTCCTCAGGATGAAAGGGGGGCGCGGGACCCGTCGGGCGGCGCCTCCGTGATGCGCAGGATGATGTAGGGCGATTTCCCCTGCGATTCGAAGTACGTCCGGATCAGGAGCTCGGCCACGAGACCCATGAAAACGAACTGCACCCCCAGGATGAACAGGAACACGGCCAGCAGAAGGAGGGGGTTGTTGTGCGCCTTGACCTGGTGGACGTACTTGTCGTAGAGGGTGAGCAGCGCCAGGAGCGTCCCCGCGGCGCAGGCGGCAAGGCCGGTGCCGCCGAAAAAGTACATCGGCTTGGTGGAGTAGCTGCCCAGCATCTTCACGGTGATCAGGTCCAGGATCACCTTGAAGGTGCGGCTGAGCCCGTACTTGCTCTTCCCCCGCGTCCGGGGGTGGTGGCGCACGGGGATCTCCGCGACCCGCGCCCCGGCCCAGGAGGCGTAGACGGGAATGAAGCGGTGCATCTCGCCGTAAAGCCGGATGTGCTCGACCACCTCGCGGCGGTAGCCCTTGAGCGTGCAGCCGTAATCGTGCAGGCGAACGCCGCCGATGCGGGAGATCAGCGCGTTGGCCAGCCGCGAGGGGAGTTTCCGGGTCAGGTACGGGTCCTGGCGGTCGCGGCGCCAGCAGCTGACGACATCGTAGCCTTCGCGCAGCTTCGCCAGCACCGCGGGGATGTCGCGGGGATCGTTCTGCATGTCGGCGTCGGTCGGGATCAGGATGTCGCCCGTGGCGTGGTCGAAGCCGGCGGCCATGGCCGCGGTCTGGCCGAAATTGCGGCGGAAACGGATGACGCGGATGCGCGCGTCGCGCGCGGGGAGGCGTTCCATCCACTCCCCCCCCCCGTCGGTGCTGCCGTCGTCGACGAGGAGGATCTCGTAAGGCTCGCCCGTGGCCTCCATGGCTTCCGTCAGCCCGCGGGTGAACGGTTCGAGATTCTCGCGCTCGTTGTACACGGGGACGATGATGGAAATCTTGTCCGTCATGAAAACTCGCTCTCCAGTGAAGCCATCTGCTCGAGATCGGTCTTGTTCCGGTAGAGGAGGTAGACGATGCCCCCCGGGAGCGATGACAGGATGATGACGACGCTCGAAAGCACGCCGAGCGCGATGCACGAGGCGGCCGGCACGCCGACGGCGCCGAAGAGGCTCATGAAGGAATATTCCCTCAGCCCCATGCCGTTGAGGCTGATGGGGATCATGGAGATCAGGGTGATGACGGGGACGAAGACCAGGACAAGGAGGAAGGGGAGGCGGATCCCGAGCCCCAGCGCCATGACCCAGGTGACCGAGATGACCAGGAGCTGGTTGATGAAGGAGATCGCGAGCGAGCCCCAGAGGATGCCGGGGTGCCGGCCCATGACCTGGAAGGCGCGGGAGACCAGGTCGATCCTGGTCGCGACGGAGTCGAGGCGCACCCGCCGGAGCAGCCGGATCAGGATCCGGTGCATCCCCGGGGTGAACACCGCCGCGTTCCCCAGCACGAAGAGGGCGAAAACGCTCCAGAGGATGAGGGGGACGGGGATCCCGGGGACCGACACCGGGTAGACCGTCACCGCGGCGCAGGCGAGGATCATCATGGCCAGCATCCCGGCGTCCCGGTCGAGAAATGCGGCGGCCAGGCTCTGGGCATAGCACCGGGAGGGGCGCCCCGCGTAGTAGACCTTGACGACATCCCCGCCGATGACGGTGGGGAAGGTCAGGTTGAAGAAGAGGCCGATGCAGTAGATGCCCAGCAGGTTCCCCGGGGGGGGCACCGGCATCAAGGGCCGCATCAGCAGCCGCCAGCGGTAGACGCAGATGAAATGGGCTATCCAGAGGAGCACGAAGCCCCCGAGCAGGTAGTCGATGCGGGCGCTGGCGAGCGCGGCGGCGAACTGCCGGAAATCGATCTGGCGGAAGATATAGGTGAAGAACAGGATCGTGATCGCCAGCTTAGCGGCGGTGAACAGTTTTGCTTTCATGAAACGGATCGCCCTCGAAACTTGCGATTTTAGAACACGATCGGTTGGATACCAAGATCAATTCCCTGCCGGGGAACTTCCCCTTGTCCAGGAGGTCGCCGAAGCGGAGCGAAAAAAGGGGCCCCTGGTCGAGGACCGAGAGCCGGGCGCCGCGCCCGAGGAAGTACTCGTAGTCGGCCCGGGACAGGACGCAGAAGACCCTGCCGGGCGAGCGGAAGCGCTCGAGCATCCTTTCGGGTTCGGTCTCCTGGAAGATGGGGCGCTCGAGGTAGAACACCATGCTGGGGAGCGAGGCGCGATAGAACCCGGCGCTGTCCCCGCCGGCGGGGTCCCAGCGTTCGGCGATCACGCGGCAGAACCCTTTCACCGGCCGCAGCGCCTCCAGGGCGGGAATATAGGCGGCGGCCCCCAGGAGGTAGACCGACCAGAGCGCGAGCCCGAGCGCGGCGAAGCCGAGCCCCGGCCGGCGCCGGAAGGCGAAGAAGGCCACGGCGAGCGCGCCGGCCGCAAACAGCGCCGTCGGTCCGTACCGGAGCAGGGCCGGGACCTCGGGCATGAAGGCGGTGAAGACGAGGGGCAGGGCCAGCGACAGCGCCGCCATCAGCGCCGCCGCGCCGCCGTAGGCCCAGGACCAGGCGGCCCCCCGGCCCCGCACCCGCTCGAGCGCCCCGGCGATCAGGATGGCGCAGGCGGGGTACATCGGTGCGATGTAGTACTCCTGCTTGTTTTTGGAGAGGGAAAAAATGAGGAAGACGGCGGCGGCCCAGAAGAGGGGGAGCCACGCCGGGGAGAAACCGGGGGCCTCTTCGCGCCGCAGGCTCCGGAGGGAAAGGAGGGCGGCGACCAGAAGCAGCGACCAGGGAAAGAAGTCGGACAGGAAGACCGGAATGTAGTAGAGCACGCCGCGGGAGGGCCCCAGGGTCTCCGTGGCGAAGCGCCCCAGGTTGTCGCTGAGGAAGAAGGGGGCGATGTAGTCCCAGCCGTGCGCCCTCCAGACGGCCAGGTACCAGGGGAGGACGACGGCGGCGACGACGGCGGCGCCCGTAAAGAGATACATCTCCGCCGCTTTCCGGCGGCCGGCCGCGAGAGTCCATCCCCCCAGGGCCAGCGCCGGGATGACGAGCGCGATCGGCCCCTTGGTCATGAACCCGAGCCCCA
The DNA here is from genome assembly GCA_012729555.1 of Acidobacteriota bacterium. Classification (NCBI taxonomy): domain Bacteria; kingdom Pseudomonadati; phylum Acidobacteriota; species Acidobacteriota bacterium. The sequence continues at coordinate 67,386 of JAAYCX010000057.1, read as the reverse complement.
GAAACAGGTAGACGGGGACCCACCGCCCCCTCCCGCCGCGGCGGAGCGCGCGGAGGATGAAAAAGAGGGCGCCGGTGAGGAAGAACAGGAGGAGGATGTCGATGGGGAGCCGGCGCGCCAGGATGAAGATCCGGGCGGTGGTCGCGGCGATGACGGCGGCCACCAGTCCCGCGCGCGGGCCGTACAGGATGCGGGCGCCCCCGTAGCAGAAGAGCAGGATGCCGGCGGCCGCGAGCGCGCCGGGAAAGCGGACGGCGAACTCGCCGACCCCGAACGCCCGGTAGGAAAGGAGAACGATCCAGTAGGTGAGGGGGGGCTTCTGGACGCGGGGCTCGAAGTTGAAGCGGGGGGCGAGGTAATCGCCCGTGACCATCATCTCCCTCGGGGTTTCGGCGTAAAAGGCCTCGTTGGCGTCCCAGAGGGAGGAGACCCCGAGATGGACGAACCAGGGGAGCGCGAGCGCCGCCAGCAGCAGGGCGTGCCCAAGCGGGGAGTGGATCGGGGATGCGGGCCGGAGCGGGCTTTCCATGGCTAGAAGAGCGACCGCTGCATCTCTTCGATGACCTCTTCGGCGGAGCGCCGGCGCGGACGTCCCGTCAGGTCGATTTCCTTCTTCTCCAGGCGCTCCAGGATCCGGTGGGCGCGCGCGAGCACCTCGCGCGGCATCCCGGCCAGGCGGGCGACCTCGATCCCGTAGCTCCGGTCGGCCGCCCCCGGCACGACCTTGCGCAGGAAGACGATCGATTGTCCCGCCTCCTCGATGGCCATGCAGAGGTTTTTGACCCCGGGGTGCACCTCGGCCAGCTTGGTCAGTTCGTGATAATGGGTGGCGAAAAGGGTCTTGGCCCGGTGGGTGGAGTCCTGGATCAGGTATTCGGCGATCGCCCACGCCAGGGAAAGCCCGTCGAAGGTGGCGGTGCCGCGCCCGACCTCGTCGAGCAGGATCAGGCTCCGGGGGGTGGCCGTGTTCAGGATGTTGGCCGTCTCGATCATCTCGACCATGAAGGTGGAGCGCCCGCGGGCCAGGTTGTCGGAAGCCCCGACGCGGGTGTAGATGCGGTCCACGCACCCGAGCCGCGCTTCCCGGGCGGGGACGTACGAGCCCATCTGGGCCATGATGACGATCAGGGCCGTCTGCCGGAGATAGGTCGATTTCCCTCCCATGTTGGGGCCGGTCAGGATCGCCAGCTGGTCGCCGGCGCAGTCGAGACGGAGGTCGTTGGGGATGAAGGGGCGGCTCTCCAGCTCCACCACCGGGTGGCGCCCCGCGCGGATCAGGATTTCGTCCCCGCCGGTGAGGGCCGGGCGGACGTAATCGTTCTCGAGCGCCGCGAGCGCCAGCGCGGCGTAGACGTCCAGTTCCCCGACCAGGCGGGCGGTGGCCTGGACGCGCCCCCCCTCGAGGGCGATCAACCTGCGGATTTCCGCGAAGAGCTCCTTTTCGATGGCGGCGATCCGTTCTTCGGCCCCCAGGACCTTTTCCTCGTAGGCCTGGAGCTCCTCGGTGATGAAGCGTTCGCAGTTGACCAGCGTCTGCCTGCGGATGTAATGGGGGGGGACCAGGTGGAGGTTGGCTTTGGTGACCTCGATGAAATAGCCGAAGACCTGGTTGAACTTCACCTTGAGGGAGGAGATGCCCGTCCCCTGGCGCTCCCGCGCCTCGAGCGAGGCGATGTAGCCCTTGCCGCTGTGGCGGATCGATCGCAGTTCGTCCAGTTCCGGCGAGTAGCCCGGGCGGATGATGCCCGGCTCCGCGGACGAGGAGGGGGGGTCGTCGGCGATGGCGTCCTCGATCAGCCGGCAGGCGTCCTCCACCGGGTCGAGCCCCGAGCGGATCTCGCCCAGGCGCGCGGCGCCGAACTCTCCCAGAATCGGCTCCAGGGAGGCGACCGCCCGGAGGGATTGGGCCAGGGCGACCAGTTCGCGGGGATTGGCGACCCCGACACAGACGCGGCTGATCAGGCGCTCCAGGTCCAGGATCCCGCCCAGTCGGTCGCCGAGGCGCCCCAGGGCCGCGACGCTCTCGGAGAGGGCCGCGACGCAGTCGAGCCGGCGTTCCAGTTCGGGCACGTCCATGAGGGGGAGCAGCAGCCGGCTCTTGAGCAACCGGGCGCCCATCCCCGTGCGGGTCCGGTCCAGGAGCGCCAGCAGCGACCCTTTCCGGGAGCCGTCCAGGGTGGCCACCAGTTCCAGGTTGTTGACGGTGGAGGCGTCCAGCTTCATGAACTCGGAAGGCTCGAAGAACCGCAGCGCCGCCACCTTGCCGAGCGCCGAGAGCTGGCTGTCGCGCAGGTAGTGGATCAGGGCGCCCGCGGCGGAGAGCGCGAGCGGCCGGCCGGCGGCACCGAACCCGTCGAGGCTGGCCACGCCGAAATGTTCGAGCAGCATGCGCTCGGCGTAATCGCGGCTGAAGGCCCAGTCGTCGAGCGGGCTCGCCACCCACTGCTCGGACCATTCCAGCCGGAGTCTCCGCCCCAGGTCCTCCCCCGCATTTTCCGGCAGGAGGAGTTCCTTCGGGCCGAAGCGGGTCAGTTCGTCGACCGTCCTGGGCCAGGCGTCCTCGCCGAGGAATTCCGTGGCGAGAAAGTCGGCCGTCGACAGGTCCATGAAAGCGAGCCCCACCCCCTGGGGCGTCGCCCAGAGGCTGCCCAGGTAATTGTGGTCCTTCGGTTCCAGCAGCATCTCCTCCACGACCGTCCCGGGGGTCAGGACCCGGGTGACCTCGCGCTGGACCAGCTTCTTGGTGCTCCGGGGGTCCTCCACCTGCTCGCAGATGGCGATCTTGTGCCCCTTCTTCATCAGCCGGGCGACATAGCCGTCGACGGAATGGTGGGGGACTCCGCACATGGGGATGGGGGCGCCGCTCTTGTCCCGGTTTCGCGAGGTGAGCGTGATTTCCAGCTCGCGGGAGGCCAGGACGGCGTCCTCGTAAAACATCTCGTAAAAGTCGCCCAGGCGGAAAAAGACGAGCTTGCCGGGGAAGCGCCGCTTGACCTCGTGGTACTGCTTCATCATCGGGGTGAGGTCTTCGTTTGCGCTCATCTTGCTCTGCTTGCCGACCTGCCGGGAGCCGCTTCGGTTGCCCGCGCCTGCGGCCGGCCGCGGAATCCGGCCACAAAACCTTGAGGTTAAAGAGGCTGCAGTATATAATCCGTATCCTGCGATTGTCAATGACGATGCCCATGAGCGATACCCCCGGAATACTGGCTTTGGACACCTCATCCGTGCGCGGCAGCGTGGCGCTGCTCGAGGGGGCCGAACTGCGCGGGGAGGTCCGGACATGCTCGGGGGGGACCCACTCCGTGTCGCTGCTCCGTTCGATCGAGTTCCTGCTCGGCAGCGCCGGCTGGGGGCTCGGGGACCTGGGCCTGGTCGCCGCGGGCATAGGGCCGGGATCCTTCACCGGGATCCGGATCGGTATCAGCACGGCCCTCGGGCTTTCCCAGTCGCTCGGGATACCTTTTGCGGGGATTTCGGGCCTCGATGTGCTTGCGTGCCAGGCCGGGTGGCTCGGGGGGAAGATCGGCGTGGCCGTGGACGCGCACCGCGACGAGGTCTATTACGGCGAATACACCTGCCGCGCCGGCCGCCCGGCCCGCTCCGGGCGGCCGGCGCTCTGGAAGATATCGGAGCTTGAACGCGCGCTCGCGGGCAGGCATTTATATATAGTGAGCGATCTCGGCGCATCCCCGTGGGAGGGGAGTGGGAAAGGGGCGGACCGTTGGCCGCGGCGGGTCCCGGCAGACCTGTTCCTTGCGGCCGGCGTCGGCCGCCTGGCGCTCGGACGCAGAAGATACTGGCAAACGGGGGACGCGCCGGCGGCCGAGCCCCTGTACATAAGGCCTCCCGATGCTGTCAGAAACAAAAGCCGCGGACGCTGAAGAAGCCGCGCGCTGCTACCTGGCCCGCCTCGAGGTCGAGGACCTGGCGTCGCTCGAGCCTCTCGAGGAGCGGGTGCGCCTCACCTTCTGGGGGGTGGACAACTACCGGAAGTTTCTCGAGGATCTCCCGGGATATTTCGGCGCCAAGGCGGTGGTGCTCCCCGACGGGGGAAAAAGGCGCCTCGTCGGGTTTTACCTGGCGCGCGCCGTCGACGGGGACCTCGAAGTCCTGAAACTGGGGGTGCTCCCCGGCCTGCAGCGCAGGGGGATCGGGACGCGGCTGATGGACTCCTGCCGGGCGGAGGGGGTCCGGCGCGGCTGCTCCCGCTGCTTTCTCGAGGTGAGAAAATCGAACCAGCCCGCCCTGCAGTTCTACCGCGCCCACGGTTTCGGCATCGCCGGGACGCGCGTCAACTACTACACCAATCCGGTCGAGGACGCCTGGGTGATGGAAAAGAAGCTTTAGGTGTCCCCCGCGGGGCCGGCGCGCCGGGCCGGCGTCTGCCGAAAAAGCTTTTGTCGCGGGTGCAGTTTGGCTAAAATACGTGCGGTCAGGCTGGTCGACGGTTTGAGCAGTCCATGGATCCCGTTTCGAGGAGGTAGGAGTGCGAAGCATAAAATATCTGGTATTGATGGCAATCGTAGCGCTTTCGGTCGTCGGCTGTGGTGGCGAGAAAAAGGAGATCATCCCTCCCGCCGAGGAAAGCATGATGAAGAACAAGGCGGTGCGCATCCTCACCTTCGCCGTGAACGCGCCTTTTGAATTCGGCTCCGGAACAGGGGTCCAGGGTTTCGGCGTCGACATCGGCAACGAGATCGCGAAAGACCTGGGTTACGAGCCCCGCTGGGTCAAGATCTCGGGCGTGGAGCGGATGTACGAGGTCATGAAGGAGGGGCAGGCCGAGATCCTCCTCTCCTCGACGGAACTCGACCAGGGCCGCACCCAGGACTTCGCCTATTCGACCCCCTACTACGAAACGGGCGACGTCATCGCCTTCCAGCGCAAGGAATTCGACATCACGGGCCTGGCCAGCCTTTCGGGAAAAACGGTGGGCGTGGCCGAAGGTCGCCCGGCGGACGCCTTCATGGCGTCCCAGACCGAGGCGACGGGCGTTACCCTGACCAAGTACCCGACCATCGACGACGCGCTGGGCGCGCTGAACCGGGGGGAGGTCGACGCCGTGGTGGGCGACGAGCCCTTCATCACCTACAGCAGCGCCCAGAGCTACCCCAACACGAACGTGCTCTCCACCCTGGTCAACAAGTACCAGTACGCGGTGGCCGTGAGAAAAACGGAAACCGCCCTGCTGGCGAAGATCAACGCCACCATCGAGCGGATGAAATCCGCGGGGCGGCTGGCCGAGCTGGAGGCGCAGTGGATGGGGGATGCCCGCGAACAGGCGGGCAAGCGGGCCGAAGGGGACCGCAAGACGGACGAGGCCAAGAAGGCGCCCAAGACCATCAACGTCAACATCAACAAGCTGGCGGGGGACTGGAGAATGGACCGGCTCGACGGGTTCAAGTTCGTGCTCGAGGGGGCCTCGGGGCGCTACGAATCCACCCCCATCCTCACCGAGGGGAACAAGGGCACCTGCCGCTTCGTGCGCCCGGTGCCTCCGGGCGAATACCGGCTCAACATCAGCATCCTGAGGCTGGTGACCACGGTCCCGGTTCCCAACCTGGCCAAGACGTCGCTGACCATGGACCTCAACATCGGCCGGGACACGACCATCCGATTCCGGTAACGGGGGCGGCCCCCGGCGGACTCTCCGGCCGGGGGCCGGCATCTGAATGCGCAAGGGCTCCATACGCCTGATTCTCGTCGTCGCCGTGCTCGCGGCCGCCGCGACGATGGCGGCGCTGCGCTGGGACCTCCTCCCGGGCGGCGGGGGGCCGGAGGTGTCCGGCCCCGCCTTCGCCTTCGGCCCGGCCGGGGAGACGGCGATCAGCGAGGACGAGGCGACCAATATCCGCGTGTACGAGGCCGTCAGCCCCGGCGTGGTGAACGTGACCCGGACGGTGGTCGAGTACGACTTCTTTTTCTCCCCCGTCGCCCGCGAAGGGACCGGAAGCGGGTGCGTGCTCGACGCCGACGGCCATATCCTGACCAACTACCACGTCATCCAGTCCGCCGACAGCCTCGAGGTCTCCCTCCCCGACCACACGAAATACCGCGCCCGGGTCCTGGGGGTGGACCGGCAGAACGACCTGGCCGTGATCCGGATCGACGCCCCCGCGGAGCGGCTGCGCCCGATCCGGCTCGGTTCCTCCAGCAGCCTCATGGTCGGCCAGAAGGTCCTGGCCATCGGCAACCCGCTGGGGCTGCAGAACACCCTGACGGTGGGTATCATCAGCTCCCTCGGGCGCCGGATAGAAACGCAGACGGGCGAACTCGTGGACGACGTCATCCAGACCGACGCCGCCATCAACCCGGGGAACTCCGGGGGTCCCCTGCTCAACACGGCGGGGGAGATGGTGGGGATCAACACCTCCATCTTCACCATCGGCGGGGGGAACATCGGGATCGGCTTCGCGATCCCGGCCGACACCATCCGCCGGGTGGCCACCGACCTGATCCGGGAGGGGAGGGTCATCCGCCCCTGGTTCGGGATCGAGGGCTACGCCCTGAACCCCGATCTCGCCTCCGTGCTCAAACTTCCGGTGGAGCAGGGGGTGCTGGTCTACCGGGTCTACCGCGGCAGCTCCGCCGACCGGGCCGACATCCGGGGCGCCAGCCGCGCGGTGGCCTGGTACAACCAGCGGATTTACGTGGGAGGCGATATCATCACCGAGGTGGACGCCAAGCCGGTCGGGTCCCAGGAAGAGCTGCAGCTCATGCTCGAAGCGCGGCGCCCCGGGGACACCATCCGGGTGACACTCCGGCGCGGCGCCGAGCGGTTGACCAAGCAGGTGCTCCTGGTCGAGGCGCCGAAACAACCGGCATCCCGGATCTGAGGGAGGTCGCGCCATTTCCGACAGAGTCCACACCCGCGTTTCCCTCTGGCTTTCGGCCGCCCTGGCGGTGGTCCTCCCGGCCCTCTTCGCGTCCGGGGCGGAGGCGCCCGGATTCGCGCGCCTCGCCGACGGGGTCTACGCCCGCGTCGTCAGCCCCGATTCGAACGCGGTCGCCAATTCCGGTTTCGTGGTGCTCGATCACTCGGTCCTCGTGTTCGACACCCACTTCACCCCCGAAGCGGGCGCAGAGCTCCGCGACGCCGTCCGCACCGTCACCGACCGGCCCGTGCGCTACGTGATCAACAGCCACGGGCATACGGACCACACCCATGGGAACCAGGTGTTTGCCGGCGCCCAGATCGTCGGGAGCGACCGGGCGCGGCGGGACGTGGTCGAGATCGACCTCCCCGCCTGGGAGCGGTCCGTGGCGGCAGCCACGGCCGAAATCCGGGCGCTGCGGGCCGAGAGCGCCTCTGCGGAGGCGGGCGCCTCCACAGGGGCGGGCGCCTCCACAGGGGCGGGCGGCGGACGCCTCCGGCAGCGCCAGCGGTACCTGGACAACATCTCCCGCCTCAGGATCCTTCCCCCGCAGGTCACTTTCGAGCGTACGCTTTCCATCCGGGAGGGGGGGCGCGAAGTCCGGCTGCTCCACCTGGGCAACGCCCATACCGAGGGGGACATCGTCCTCTACCTCCCCGGGGAGAAGATCGCCTTCGTGGGGGACCTGTTCTTCAACCGCGCGATCCCGAACACCGATGACGCCCGAGTGCTCGAGTGGGGCGCGACCGTGGACGCTTTGCTCGCGCTCGACGCCGAAACCTTCATCCCGGGACACGGCGATGTCGGTTCCAGGGAGGATGTGCGCGCCTTCGCCCGCTACCTCCGGGAGCTCCGTTCGCTCGTACGGCCCGCCGTCGAGCGCGGGGACAGCCTGCAGCAGGCGATCACGGAAATCCCCGTTCCGGCCGCTTACGCCTCCTGGGGCTTCCAGAATTTCTTCCCGGCCAACGTGCAGAAGATGTACATAGAGCTGAAGGAGCTGCAGGCGCCCCCGCCGGAGGGGAACCCCTCGGGGGAGAGGTAGCCCGGGGCTGCATGCAGACCTCGATCTGTGGTACTCTGATCGCGCCATGAATGCTGAAAATCCCCGAAGCGATGTCTGTCCGGTCTGCGGCGGCTCCGGCTGGGAGCCGGCCGGGGAAGGGGTGCGGCGCTGCCGCTGCCTCGACGGCGCGCGGGTGGAGCGGCTGCTCGCCGCGGCCCGCATCCCCGGACGCTACGAGCACTGCGATCTGGATTCCTACGGTCCGATCCACGAGTCGCAGAAGAAGGCCAAGCTCTTCGTCCAGCGTTTCCTGGAAAAATACCCGCAGATCGACGTCGGGTTGCTTTTCGTCGGGACCTGCGGCGTCGGGAAGACGCACCTGGCCGTTTCCCTCCTGAAACAGGTGATCCGGGAGAAGGGGGACAGCGGGCTCTTCTACGATTTCCGCGACCTGCTGCGCGAAATCCAGGGGAGCTGGAACCCGGTCTCTCAGACTTCGGAACTCCAGGTCCTGCGCCCGGTGTTCGAAGCCCGGGTGCTGGTGCTGGACGAACTCGGGGCCAACAAGCCGACCGAGTGGGTGCGGGACACCATCGCCTACATCATCAACTGCCGGTACAACGAAAAAAAGCTCACCGTGTTCACCTCCAATTATCTCGACGTCCCCAAAAAGGCGGGGGAAGAGACCCTCACCGACCGCATCGGGGCACGCCTGCGTTCACGCCTCTACGAGATGTGCCGCGCGGTCGAAGTCGGCGGGGAGGATTTCCGCCGCGAGATCAAGCAGGCCAAGTACCGGTTCTAACCCGGCTCCGGGACCCCCGGGCGGAGCTGCATCCGGATGCGCAGGACGAGGAGGGCGCAGGCGGCCGCGAGGCCGGCCAGGAACCCGAACCAGATCCCCTCGGGGCCGAAGCCGAGCCGGAACGCCAGAAACCAGCTCATGCCGAGGCCTATGACCATGTAGGAGAATCCCGATATCAGCATCGGGACCCTGACATCGGCGAACCCGCGCAGGATCCCGATGCACGTGATCTGCAGCCCGTCGAAAACCTGGAAGAGGGCGGCGATGGCCAGCAGCGAGGCCGCCTGGGCGATCACCCGCCCGTCGGGGGTGAAGAGGCGGGGGATGTCGTGGCGCAGCAGCAGGAAGGCCAGGGCGCAGCAGCCCATGGAGGCGCCGGCCACGTGCACCGCGGACCAGGCGAGGCGCCGGAGACCCCCGTAGTCCGCGCCGCCCAGCGTGAAACTCACGCGGATCGTCGTGGCCATGGCCACGGCGTTGGCTATCATGAAGGAGAAGGTGGCCAGTCCCATGGCGATCTGGTGCGAAGCCAGGGGCACTTCCCCCAGCCACCCCATCATGACGGCGCTCCAGGAGAAGGCGGCCACCTCGAGCACCATCTGGCCGGCGATGGGGAGTCCCACCGAGAGCACCCTCGCGAACCGGGCGAACGACGCCCGCACCCGTCGCATGAGCGCGAACGAGGCCCGGATCGAGGGGACGCACGCAAACAGCGCCACGAGCAGCAGGGGGGAGACGATGCGGGAAAGAAGGGTGGCGTAGCCGGCGCCCAGCAGGCCCAGTTCCGGGAACCCGAACTTCCCGAAGATCAGGACGTAGTTGCCGGTCACGTTGACGAGGTTGGCGATCACCGTGGCGCCCATGGCCGCCGTCGTGTTCCCCAGCCCCTCCCCGATCTGCTTGAGCAGGATGAACGTCAGCAGGGGGATCGTGGACAGGGCCAGGAGGCCGTAATAGGGGAGGGAAAGCCGGACGACGGCCTCCGTCTGCCCCATCAGGGGCATGGCCAGGGCGACGGCGGCGGCCAGCGCCGTCACGGCCCCGATCAGCAGACCCGAAAAGGCCAGGCTGCTTTTCATGAGGGCGGCGGCGGCGAGGTCGTCCCGCCCCCCCCGGGCCCGGGAAACGAGGGGGGTGACGCCCATGAACACGCCGATCCCGAACAGCATGATCACCACGTAGATGCTGTTGGCGAAGGAGGCGGCGGCGAGCTCCGTCGTCCCCACGCGGCCGATCATGGCGTTGTCGACCAGGTGGACCGTCATCTGGCCGGCCTGGGTCAGCACCAGGGGCAGCGCCAGGCGGATCACCCGTCCGTATTCGAAAGAGGGGGGCATTGGGACCTTCCCCGGGGCCGCCCTCGGGGCGCCCCGGGGAATCCGGGCTAGAAGGGAATATCGCTGTCGGTGATGCCGGCGTCCCCGAAGGGCTGACCCGTTTCCGGTCCCGGGTCGTAACTGTCATCGCCCGGCCCGGAGGACGCGCCCTGCTGGCGGCTCCCCAGCATGACCATCTGCGTGGCTATGATTTCGGTGGTGCGCCGCTTGTTGCCTTCCTTGTCGTTCCATTCCCGGCTCTGGATCCGGCCCTCGATGTAGACCTGCCGCCCTTTCGTGAGGTAGCGCTTGCAGATCTCGGCCAGCTTCCTCCAGACGACGACCGTGTGCCATTCCGTGCGCTCCTGCTTCGTGCCGCTCTTGTCGGTCCAGTTCTCGCTGGTCGCCAGGCTGAAGGTGGCGACCGGGGTCCCGTCGGGGGTGTAGCGGACCTCGGGGTCCTTTCCCAGGTTTCCGATGAGCATGACCTTGTTGAGTGAACTCATTGTCGTGATCCTTGTGTGGGGTTGATGATATCAGCGGGTCCGTCGGCGCGGGGCGGCCGAGGGCTTCGCCGTGCGCAGCTTCTCGAGTTCCGCCTCGGCCAGCCCGGCCTCGGGAGACTGGGGGAACTTCTCGACGATGTTGCGCAGGTCCGCGGCGGCGTTTTCCTTCTCCTGCATCGCCAGTTCCACCCTGGCCCTCTTGAAGAGGGCGCTCGGGACCTTTTGCGATTCCGCGTATTCGTTGATGACGCGCGTGAAGGCGGCCACGGCCTGCGGCAGGCGGTTCTGGCCGATGTGGGCGTCCCCGATGTTGAGCAGCGCGTCGGGCGCCTTCTCCCCGGCGGGGTAGGTGGCGACGTAGGCGCTGAATCCCTCGATCGCCAGGTCGAAATTCCCCTGCACGAAATCGCCGAAGGCCTGGTTGTAGAGAACCTCCGGGGAGAGGCCCGGGGAGGCGGCCGGCCCGAGGCTGGCCGACTGCACCTTGAGCTCGCCGAGCTGCTGGGCCAGCGCGCTGGTGCGCGTGCCGAGGTCATCCACCTTTTCCGAGAGCCGCCGCACCTCCTCGAGCAGGCCCCGGTCGGCCTCGCGCGCTCCGGCCTCGGTGTTCTCCATGGCCGCGACGATCCTGTCGAGGACCAGGCCGGAGCGGGCCGCCTGGTCGTTGAGCTGGATCACCAGGCTGCGCAGGCTGTCCAGCTTTTCCGTATAGCCCTTGTCGAACTCGCGGATCTGGTTCTGCAGCGCCAGGACGTCGCTCTGAAGCCTCACCAGTTCCTCCTTGGTGCCGGCCTCGGCGAGGGGGCAGGCGGCGATCGACGCCGCCAGAAGGCAGAACAAAAAATTACGCTTCATCGGTTTTCTCCAGGTCTAACGCATGACGAAGTGCGCGCGCCGGTTCAGCTGCCAGCACTCCTCGCTCTGTTCCTCGCAGAAGGGGCGTTCCTCGCCGTAGGATATGGTGTCGATGCGGGAGGAGTCGATCCCCTGGGAAATCAGGAAATCCCGGGCGGAATTGGCGCGGCGGTCCCCCAGCGCCAGGTTGTATTTTTCCGATCCCCGCTCGTCGCAATGTCCCTCGATCGTCACCCGCAGCGAGGGGCGCTCGGCCAGCGCGCGGGCGTTGGCGAGGAGGGCGCGCCGGGCGTCCTCGTTGATGGAATACTCGTCCAGGTCGAAGAAGCAGTCCCTGATGCTGGCCTCGAAGAACGCGGCGTCGCTCACCGCCGCCGACGGGGGCGGGGTGACGGCGACCGGTGCGGAGACGGTGACGCGCGCTTCGGCCACGGCGTCCCCTCCGGGCCCGGTGGCCCGCGCCGTATAGGTGGTGGAGGCGCCGGGGCTCACCGTCCGGCTCCCCGATTCCTCCACGGTCCCGATGCCGCCCGTGATGTTGACCCCGGTGGCGTTGGTCGACCGCCATGAGAGGGTCGTGGCCTGTCCCTTCTCGATCGCCGAGGGGGATGCCGTCAGCGTGATGGTCGGGGCCGGCGCCGCGGGGGTTTCCCTCACGGCCACCTCGGGCTCCGCGGCGGGAGGGGGCGGCGACACTTTTTTGGCGCAGCCCGGGGCCGAAATCATGACGGCCAGCAGGAGCAAGGCCGTCGAGGCGAGCAGAACCGGTGATCTCTTCATGGGGCGATCTCTCCTTCCAGAAACGTTCGGGTTATATGAGGGTGAGTATAACACGCGCGCCGGCCGCGGGAAACCTGTCCGGGACGAAACTAGTCCCTGCGGAAATAGCCGCTCCAGGACGGGCTCGTGTTGTTCCCCGAGTGGGTGATCCTGCGCGGCTCGCTCCCCTCGAGCAGCATGGTGTAGATCTGCCAGCTCCCGGTCCGGTTGGACTGGAACGCCAGGTGGCGCCCGTCCGGGGCCCAGGTCGGGTATTCGTTGCTGCCGCCGCCGCTGGTCAACTGGCGGATGGTGCCGCCGGTGGAGTCGACGACGAAGATCTCGTAGTTCGGGCTGCGGCGCGGCTTCCAGTGAAAGGCGAGCCATTTCCCGTCCGGGGACCAGGCCACGCCGTCGGCGTCCCCCCCCTCCTTGACGATGCGCCGGACGTTGGACCCGTCGGCGTCGCAGATGTGGATCTGGCCCGGCATCCCCGAGATGTAGGCGATCTGCCGCCCGGAGGGGGACCAGGTGGGGGAGCTGTCGATCGCGGGATTGTTGGTGATGTTGCGGCGGTTCGACCCGTCCAGCCGGGAAATGAAGAGATCGGGGTCCCCCCTCGGGGTGCGCAGCGCGAAGATGACCTCGCTGCCGTCGGGAGAAATCGCCGGGGAGGAGGCGAAGGTGTTGAACATCGGGAAGGGGAGGCGGGAACCGTCGAGGTAGGAATAGATGGTGATCTCGGGCTTCGGCCGGTAGCTGACGAAAGCCAGCTTGGAGTTGTCGGGCGCCCAGTGGGGGAACAGGTTCAGGCTCCCGCCGTGGGTGAAGGCGCGGGAATTGTGGCCGTCGTAATCCATGGTGTGGATCTCCTTTGCGTTCCCCTTGCGCGCGACGTAGGCGATCCGGCTGGAGGCGATGCCGCGGGAGGTCCCGGCGGTGAGCTGGTAGACGATCTCGTCCGCCCAGTAATGGGCCATGGTGCGGATCTGTCCCGGGTCACCGGTGTAGGCCTTGCCGAACGCGCGCTTTCTCTGCTTCATGTCGTAAACGCTCACCTCCGCCCGGAGGACGTTGCGGGAGAGGCTCACGGTCCCGACGGTCAGGAAGCTGACCTTGAACGGGATGGCGTTCCAGGCCTCGTAATCGATGTCGGTTTCGGGGCGTACGATCGGCGCGGGAGGGTAAAACCCCCTCCCCGCGATGGTGAAGAAGCCGGCGAAGGAGAGATCGTCCCAGAGGACGCGGTTGAAGGTTTCGACCGCGGTCGCGAGTTCGGTCCCGGCGCCGCCCGGGGCGGCCTGCACGTCCCCCACGGCGAGGATGAGGTCCTCGGAGGGCTTGGGAAAGAGCGTGACCCTGGAGGATTCCTGGGTCAGCAGGGAAGGCTGGACGCTGAGAAAGGCCAGCAGAAGAAAACAGGCTGTTTTGACCGGCATGACGCTCCTTTGTCGGAATCGGCTATGGAACGGGCGGGTAGATGAACTCGGCGACGAACTGTATGGCCTTCCCCCGGTATTCTAGCGGCGGCGGCGAGAGCGGGTTGGAGGCGTTGATGGCGCGCAGCGCCGTCAGGTCCATCTGCGAGTTGCCCGATGATGTTTCCAGTTTGACGTTGTAGATCGCGCCGTTGGCCGCGATGTAAAAGCTGTAGACGATCCGGACCCGCAGCCCTTCGGGGGGCCTCATCCAGTTGTCGCTGATCCGTTTTTCGACCCCGAGGGCGTAATAGGAGTCGCCGAACCCCCCCGAGCCCCCACCGATGGAGACCCCGCTGCCGCCGCCGCTCCCCCCGCCGCTTCCGGCCCCCGCCGCGGCGGCGCCCCCCGACCCGGGCTCGGGCGCCGTGGGGATGATGTTCCGGATCGCCTCCGGCGGGGGCGCGGGGGTGGCCACGGGGGGCTTGCGTTTGGGGGTTTCCGTGGTCCCCGGCAGGGGGATCGCCTTCTCGGGTTTGGCAGGGGCCTCCTTCAGGAGGGCGGGAGGCCGCGGCACCATGGAGGGCTTGACCATCCCGGCTCCTCCCGACAGGGTGTCCACCACCCCCACGGTGGAAACATCGGCCCCGATCCCCCCGCCGGGGCCGCCCCCGAGCTGGATCGTCCTCTGGGGGAGCAGCCGCGCGCCGAAAAAGGCCACGAGGACGGCCACCGCGTGGACCGCTACGGAGGTGAGCCACGACCGGCCGTACGTTTCCCGGACAAGCGGGATCTCGAGAAGCGTGCCGGGATTGCGGGATCGGTTCATGGTCGGGCCAAAAGCGCCTCTGCGGGCCCTATCGGGGCGTCGTGAAAGGCTTGGTGACAAGTTTGATTTCGCTGAAACCGGCGCCCCGGACCGCATCGATCACGGAGACTATGGAGTTCCATTTGACGTCCTTGTCCGCCCGGAGAAAGATGGCGTCCTTCGGGCCGCGGGCGTCCTTGTGCAGGCGCTCGGGGATGGTCGAGAAATTGACCGCCTCGGACCCGTAGAAGATGTCCCCCTGCCGGCTGATGGAGATGATGATGCGTTCCTCGGGATTGACGTCCCGGACGTTGCGGGTCTCGGGGAGCTCGACGTCGATCCCCGTCTGCAGCATCGGGGCGGTCACCATGAAGATGACGAGCAGCACCAGCATGACGTCTACCAGCGGGGTGACGTTGATTTCGGAAAGGGACGTCGACGTGCGCCCCTGCGGGTTCGTGAACGCCATTCAGCGGAAACTCCGTTCTACCAGGTTGACGAATTCCATCGAAAAGTCGTCCATTTCGGCGGCCACCCCTTTGAGCCGCGCGAGGAAATGGTTGTAGGCGATGACGGCCGGAATCGCCGCGAACAGCCCGGCCGCCGTCGCGATGAGGGCCTCGGCGATGCCGGGGGCCACGGCCTGGATCGAGGCCGTCTTGACCATCCCCAGGCCGTTGAAGGCGTTGATGATGCCGATCACCGTGCCGAGCAGCCCTATGAAGGGGGTGACCGAGCCGGTGGTGGCCAGCCAGCTCATGCTCCGTTCGAGCACCGAAAGTTCGGCGGCCGCGGCGCGCTCGAGCGCGCGCTGGACGCCCGCGATATGACGCTCGCCGAGGGCGATCGAGTCGTTCTGCGGGGGCTTCAGGGCCTGGATCTGGGCGTTGAGTTCCTGGTACCCCGCGCTGAAGATCCCCGGCAGGGGGGAGCCGTGGTAGTGTTCGCAGGCGGCGTGGACCTCGCTGAGGCGCTCGCTCTTGCGGAAGAAGGAGACGAACTCCCGGCTCTGGCGGCCGATCTGCCTGAAAGTCATCCACTTGCGGAAAATGATGGTCCAGGATAGGAGCGAGAAGAGGATGAGGAGCAGAAGGATCGCGAAGGCGAACCCGCTGGCGTGGGCGAAAACGGTCCAGAGCGAACCCGAAACGGCTTCGGGCGGCGCAAGTTCGGTCGGCGTGGCCTGCAGCAGCAACAGTGTGACGATGTCGATGGCGATCCCTCCGCGCGAAAGTGGGTGCAGCTGGCACAAGTATCATATGGCCGCCGAGCAAGTCAATCCCTTTGCCCGAAGTCCCGGCCGGGGCCCCGCACCGTTTCCGGACGCCGGGCGACCGGGCGCCCCGGGGCGGAAAAAAGGTTGTTTTGATTGTCGCGGGGCCGTTTAATACAATGGGTTTCGGCCGCGCCGCGTGCAGGGCGCGTGCAGGGAGTCCGATCCTGTCACGTAAAGGTCCGTGAGATGCTGCAACTGCTCAGAATCCGCAATTTTGCGCTGATCCGCGAGCTGGAGATCGAGTTCGGGGCCGGGCTCAACCTCCTGACGGGGGAGACCGGATCGGGCAAATCGATCCTCGTGGACGCGCTGGGGCTGCTGCTCGGCTCCCGCTCCTCCGTGGACTATGTCCGGTCGGGGTGCGACGCCGCCGTCATCGAGGGGATTTTCGACCTCCGGGGGCGGCGGAAGGTCCGCTCTCTTCTCAGGGAGGCGGGGTTCGACACCCCCGGGGAGCAGCGGCTGCGGATCCGGCGCGAAATCTCGGCCTCGGGACGCAACCGGATCCACGTGAACCAGGGGCTGGCGACGCTCGGGTTCCTGAAGGCGATGGGGGGCGCGCTGGCCGACATCTGCGGGCAGCAGGAGCAGCGCTCTCTCCTCGACCTCGCGACCCACCTCGCGTGGCTCGACGATTTCGGCGGGAACGCCGAGCTGCGCCGGGAGGCGGGCGCCCTCTACCGAAGGCTGCGCGACGCCGCCCGGGAGCTGGAAAAGGTGGAAACGGGGGAGGAGGAAAGGGCGCGCCGCATCGACATCCTCCGCTTCCAGGTCGAGGAGATCCGCAGGGTCGATCCCCGCCCGGGGGAACGGGAGGAGCTCGAGAACGAGCGCGCCCTCCTGTCCAACCGCGAGCGGATCCTCGAGCGGGCGGCGGGGATCTATAGACTCCTCTACGAGGGGGAAACCCCGCTCCTCGGGGGGCTGGCCCAGCTCGGGCGCCTCCTCGGCGAACTGGAGGCGCTCGACCCCGACTGGGCCGCGCACCGCGCGCCGGTCGAGGAAAGCCGTTACCGGCTGGAGGACCTGGCCTACGCCGCAAGGGACTACGGATCCCGCAGCGATTTCAGCGCCGAAAGGCTCGAGGAGGTCCACCAGCGGCTGCAGGCGCTCGATGCCCTCGCCCGCAAATACGGCGCCTCCTGCGAGGAGGTCCTGGCCTCGGGCAGCCGGTGCGCCGGGGAACTGGAGGCGCTCGAATCGGCCTCCGGCTCCGCCGGGCGCCTCCGGGAAGAACTCGCCCGGGCGCTCGACGCCTACGCCGCGCTCGCCCGCACCCTTTCGGAAAAACGCCGGCGGGACGCCGCGGCGCTCGAGCAGAGGATCCGCGCGGAATTCGGGGCCCTCGCGATGGACCGCATGCGGCTCGAGGTACGCTTTCACCCGGCCGGGGAAGGGGAGGGCGCGCGGGGGATCCCGGCGGGGTATGGACCTCGGGGCATGGACCGGGTAGAGTTCTGGATAGCGCCCAACGAGGGGGAGGAGATGCGGCCCCTCGAAACCATCGCCTCGGGCGGGGAGCTTTCGCGCATCATGCTGGCGGTCCAGTCGCTGTGCGGCGGCGCCCGCGCGGGAGGGACCCTGGTGTTCGACGAGGTGGACGCCGGAATCGGCGGGCGCGTGGCGGAGGCCGTCGGGAGGCGCCTCCGGGACCTGGCCCGGTCGAACCAGGTGCTGTGCGTCACGCACCTGCCGCACATCGCCGCCTTCGCCCACCGCCACTACCGCGTCTGCAAGGAGAGCGCCGGGGGGAGGACCGAAACCGCGGTGCTCCCGCTCGACGAGGGGGCGCGCGTGGAGGAACTCTCCCGGATGCTGGGCGGGGAGACGATCACCGAGAAAACGCGGCATTACGCCCTCGAGATGCTGGAACGCTCCCGGCCGCCGCAAAAGGAGTCGACCGCGAAGGCGCCATGAAACCGAAATACCTGATCGAAACCTTCGGATGCCAGATGAACGAGCTGGATTCGGAGAAAATCTCCGGCGTCCTGGACCATGCCGGCTACGAAGAGGCGGACGGCCCCGAATCGGCCGACGTGATCGTGCTCAACACCTGCAGCGTCCGCGACAAGGCGGTGGAGAAGGTCTACGCGCGCCTCGGCGAGTTCCGGCGCCTGAAGCGGGAGCGCCCCGACCTGCGTATCTGCGTCGCCGGGTGCATGGCCCAGCTCGAACCGGGGAGAATCCTCGCGCGGGCGCCTTACGTCGACGTGGTGGCCGGCCCGCAGAAGGGGCTGCTGCTGCCCGGACTGATCGAGCGCGCCCGGGGCTCGGGCGGGAGCGTCATCGCCCGGAGGGGCGACCCGCCAGCCGCGGCGGCCGAAACCCCGTATATCCGCCGGCGCAGCACCTACAGCGCGTGGGTCACCATCAGCGAGGGGTGCAACCGCCGCTGCTCCTTCTGCGTGGTGCCGCTCGCCCGGGGGCCCGAGCGGCCGCGCCCCAGCGCCCGCATCCTCGAGGAGGTGCGGGCCCTGGCGGATGAAGGGTACGTCGAAATCGTCCTCCTCGGGCAGACGGTCAACTCCTACCGCGACCGGGAGGCGGGCGTCGGTTTCGCGCGCCTGCTCCGGGAGGCGGCCGCGGTCCCCGGCATCCGGCGCATCCGGTTCACCTCCCCCCACCCGGGCGATTTCACCGACGAGCTGCTCGAGACGATGGTTTCCTGCCCGGCGGTGTGCAACCAGATCCACCTCCCGGTGCAGTCCGGGTCCACGCGGGTCCTCAGGGCCATGAGGCGCGGCTACACGCGCGAGCAGTACCTGGACATCATCCGGAGGATCCGCGCCGCGGCACGCCCCATCGCCGTCTCCACCGACCTGATCGTCGGCTTTCCGGGCGAAACCGAGGGGGACTTTGAGGATACCCTCACCCTGCTCGATGAGGTACAATACGACAGTGCCTTTTCCTTCAAATATTCCCCGCGCCCGGACACCGCGGCCCTCGCCCTCGAGGACGATGTCCCGGACGAGGAGAAGGGGAGGAGGCTCACGCTTCTCCAGGAGCGGCAGCGCCACATTCAATCCGCCCGAAACTCCCGCTACGTGGGACGGATCGTGGAGGTTCTCGTCGAGGGGAAGGCCCGCAGCCGGATGGCCCTGGCCGGCCGCAGCTCCGACAACCGGATCGTGAATTTCGACGGCCCCGAAACTCCGCCCGGCTCCTTCGCCGAGGTAGAAATCACCGGGTTCGGGCCCAACAGCCTGAAGGGGGTCCGGGCCGGGCAGACCCGGGACGCCCGCCGGGCCCGTCCGCCCGGAATGGAGGGAAAATGAAGGAGATCGAATTCAAGATAAAGGGGTTGATGATGGACCCGCTGACCAACGCCCCCATCGTGGTGCTCCAGGAGGCGTCGAGCGACACGCTCCTTCCCATCTGGGTCGGTATCTTCGAGGCCAACGCCATAGCCCTCGAGATCGAAAAGGTCGACACGCCGCGCCCCATGACGCACGACCTGATCAAGGGGCTGCTGGGCCACCTGGACGTCAAGGTGACCAAGATCGTGGTGACCGAGCTCAAGGACAACACCTTCTATGCCCTGATCTTTCTCGACGCGGGGGGGAGGGTGATCACGGTCGATTCGCGCCCGTCCGACGCCATCGCCCTGGCGCTGCGCACCCGGTCCCCCATATTCGTCACGGACGAGGTGCTGGCCAAATCTTCGAGCGCCTCTTCGGAGTCGGCCGAACGGAGCACCCCCGAGGATATCCGCAAATGGCTGGAGAACCTCAATCCCGAGGATCTGGGCAAGTACAAGATGTAGGCGCGGCGGGGGAGTGCGGGATTCCGGCCCATCCAGGCTAGTTGACATAAGATATCTTATCAGAAGTTGAGCCGGGAGAGGGCGGAGTGCCGCCGGATCAGTCTAAACCATTATATTGCAATAATATAAAGTAAGCGGTCTATGAACCGGATTAACAAGCTCCTCCTTCACGCCATCGCCGCCCCTTTCCTCATCGCGCTGGTGGTCCTGACCTTTGTCGTCACGGTGCGCGAGTTCGGTTCGCTCGCCGAACTGCTCCTGTCCAGGAGCGCCTCCCTCGGGGTCCTCCTCAGGATCGCGGGTTCGATCCTCCCCGCCATTCTCATCTTTTCTCTGCCGCTCTCCTTCCTGATCGGGGTGCTGGTCGGCATGAGCGGGCTTTCGGGCGAAAGCCAGGTGCTGGCGCTGCGTGCCTGCGGCATCCCGCTCAGGCGCCTGCTCGTCTTCATCCTGGTCCTGGGCGGCCTCGTCGGAGCCGCCACCGCGGCGCTTTCCCTCTGGGTCATGCCGCGTACCAACGACTGGCGCCGCCAGGCGGTCGCGGAGATCGAACTGTCGGCCGGGATCACGCGCATCCAGCCGAGGGTGTTTTACGAGGAGATCCCGAAGCTGGTCGTGTACCTCGATGACGTGAGCGCGGACCGGCAGCGCGGGAGCCGCATTTTCCTGGCCGACGGTTCCGACCCCCGGGCTCCCCGGGTCATCGTCGCCAGGAGCGTCCTCTGGATCCCCGATGCGGCCAACCGTTCGATGCAGCTGCACCTCGAGGAGGGGGCCAGCTATGCGACCGACCCGGAGCATCCGGACCGCGATAGCGTAAGCCTATTTAAATCAACAGATATATCCATGGAGCTGAAGAAGCGGGACCCGGTCGGGGCGCGCCCGCCAAGGGCCGAAGAAATGGGGAGCCTCGAACTCCTGCGGCGCTCGGTGGCGGGCGGAGAGAATTCAAATATTAAGGAAGTACTTGAGCTACATCGTCGAATAGCTCTTCCTTTAACGATAATACCATTTGGTCTTCTGGGCCTTACCCTCGGGGTCAGCAACCCGAAATCGGGGCGTACCTTCGGCCTGGCCCTCAGCCTCCTCGCGGTGATCCTGTTTTACATGCTCTTCTTCAACGGGCTCCGCCTGGCGGGGGTCGGCAGAATCCCCCCCTGGATGGGAGCCTGGGGGGCCAACATCGTCCTCACCCTGGCCGGCTGGCTGCTGCTCGGGAGGGTGGAAAAAACCTTCGGGCTGGGTCACCGGCTCGGGCCTCTTTCCCTCCCCCTGGTCGCCCGCCCGCGCCCGGGAGCCCTCCCCGGGCGGCTCGCCCGCATGGACTACGCGCTGCTCGGGTGGGCGGGGCGCGCGGTGCGGCGGCTGTTCCCGCGCGTCCTGGACCTTCACATGCTCCGGGGGTTCTGGGGCTTCTTCCTCTGGTCCCTGGCCTCCTGCGCCTCGCTCTTTCTGCTCCTGACCCTGTTCGAGCTGATGGACGACATCATCAAGAACGGCATCCCGACCCTCTCCGTGCTCGATTACCTGTTCTTTCTCATACCGCAGATCCTGATGTTCGCCATCCCGGTTTCGGTGCTGCTCGGCATCCTGATCCACTTCGGGATCCTGGAGAAGAACTCGGAGATCACGGCGCTCAAGGCCGGGGGGTGGAGCCTGTACCGGCTGGCGGTGCCGATCCTCGCGGCCGCCTGCCTGCTCTCCCTGGGCCTGTTCGTGCTGCAGGATTACGTCCTGCCCTACGCCAACGACCGGCAGGACGGGCTGCGCAGCACCATCCTGAACAAACCGCCGCGCAGCGCGCGCCGGCTGGAGCGGAAATGGATCCTCGGCGAGGGGGGCAGGATTTACAACTACGAGTATTTCGACGAAAACAAGGACTCCTTCGTGGATCTCAACGTCTACGACGTGGACTTCGACGCGGTCCGCATCCGGCGACGGATCCACGCCTCGAGCGCCCGGATCCGCCCCGACGGCTTCTGGCTCCTGGCGGACGGATGGAGCCGCAGCTACGACGCCGGCGGCTCCGGCTTCGAGATCATCCGGACGGCGACGGAGCGTTTCCCGGAAAAGGCCTCCTATTTCAAGAGGGAGATCTTCCAGCCCCGCGAGTCCTCCAAGCTGACCTACCTGGAGCTGGCGCGCTACATCCGCTACCTGAAGCAGGCGGGCTACAACGCCATGGAACTGCAGGTGCAGCTGCACAAGAAGGCGTCCTTTCCCCTCAGCTGCCTGGTCATGGCGCTCGTGGGAATCCCCTTTTCCTTCGCGGCGGGCAAGAGGGGGGCGTTTTTCGGCATCGGCATAAGCGTCGCCGTCGCCATAGCCTATTGGGGGGTTTCGGGGGCGTTCGAGGCGATGGGGGCCTACGGGATCCTGCTGCCGATGCTCGCGGCCTGGGCCCCCAACCTTCTCTTCGGCGCCGCGGGATGCATCCTCTTCCTGAAGCTCCGCACCTGACGGTTCAGGCCCTCGGGTGGTATTTGCGGTAGACCCGCTTCAGGCGCTCGCGCGTGATGTGGGTGTAGATCTGCGTCGTCGAAATATCCGCGTGCCCCAGCATGACCTGGACGGAGCGCAGGTCGGCGCCGTTTTCGAGCAGGTGGGTGGCGAAACTGTGCCGCAGCATGTGGGGGGAGAGGGTTTTGCGGATCCCGGCCCGGCGGCCGCACTCCCGTACGATCTTCCAGAAGCCCTGCCGCGTCATGGCCCCCCCGCGGCGGGTGACGAACAGGTAGGGGCTCCGGCGCTTCCCGAGGATTTCCGGCCGGTGCCTGCGCACATACTCCCGCAATTGGTCGAGCGCGGCGGCGCCGACCGGGACGAGACGCTCCTTGTTCCCCTTGCCCGTGCAGACGAGGACGCCCAGATCGAAATCGATTCCGGCGAGCGCCAGCCGGACCAGCTCGCTGACGCGCAGCCCCGAGGCGTAGAGCGTTTCGAGCATCGCCCGGTCGCGGCTCCCCAGGGGGGTCTCCGCGTCGGGCGCGCGCAGCAGAGCCTCCACCTCGGTGCGGTGGAGAAACCGGGGGAGCGGCTTGCGGGCGCGGGGGGTCTCGAGGTGTTCGGTGGGATCCGCCTCGATGATCCGGTCCCCCAGGAGGAAACGGTAAAATCCGCGCACGGCGTTGCACGCCCGGGCGGTGGAGCGCGGGCTCAGCCCCTCCTCGAGCAGGCGCTCCATCCAGCGGGCGAGGTCGTCGTGGGAGAGGGCCTCCGGCTCCCGGCCGTACTCCCCGGCAAACGCGTACAGCTTTCGGAGGTCGCGGGCGTAGGCGGAGACGGTGTTGTCCGCCAGGCCCTTTTCCACCCGCAGGTAGGCCGTGAATTCACCGACCAGGTTCCTCTTCATCGTCCCTTGCGCCGGAAACCGCCCGCCAGGCGGGCCAGTTCCCCGGCCTCCTCCACTCTGAACAGCCCGAGCAGCGGCACGAGCACCGCCAGAGCCGCCATTATGGCCGCCCCGAGGCGAAAAAGCAAAGGGAGGGCGCCGGGGCCGGGCAACACGAGCGCCGCCGCGCGGTGAACGGCCAGGGCTACCCCCGCCATCGCCGAGGAGGCGAGCGCGATGCGGAGGTAGGCGCCCCCGGGGCGCTCCTTCCCGCGGGCGGCCCCCCGGGGGAGGACGCGCCGGAGACGGCGGGAGAGGAGGGCGAAATGGAGCCACGAGGAGAGCGAAGTGGCCAGCGGCAGGCACAGGAAGCCCAGGGGGCGGATCAGCAGGAAGCTCAGGGCGACCTTGACCGCGACCGCCACGAGGCTCAGGCGGACGGGCGTCCTCGTGTTTTCGAGCGCGTAAAAGGCCGGCGTGAGGATCTTCACCGCGGAAAAGGAAAAGAGCCCCAGCGTGTAGAAGAGGACGACGCGGCTCGTCGCCAGCGTGTCCGCCTCCAGGAAGGCCCCCCGCTGGTACAGGAGCTGCACGATCTCCCCGCGGAAAAGGAGGAGGCCGGCCATGGCGGGAAAGAGGAGGCAGGCCGACAGCCTCAGCGCGGAGCCGAGCGCGGGCCCGATGCGGTCGCGCATGCCGCGTGCGGCGAACTCCGAGACCGCCGTCATGGTCGCGGTCGCCACGGCCACCCCGATGAGGCCGGTGGGGAGCTGCATCAGCCGGAACCCGTAGCCGAGCCAGGACACGGGGCCGTCCCCGTGAAGGGAGGCGAGCTGACTGTCGACGACGATGCTGATCTGGGTGGCCGAGAGGCCGAGGACGGCGGGGAGGGCCAACCGCCCGATGGCGCGGAGGTCCGGGTCGGAAAACCCGAAATCGAGGCGGAAGCGGTGGCCGAGCGCCCGCGTCGGCGGGACCATCACCAGGAACTGGCCCGCGCCCCCCACGACCGCGCCCACGGCCATGGAGACGATCGGATCGAGCCCCCAGCCCGGCATCAGGGGGCTGAGCAGGACCGCGGCCAGGATGCAGGAGAGGTTGAAGACCGAGGACGCCAGCGCCGGGAGAAAAAAGCGGCCGCAGGCGTTGAGCACGGCCATGCCCACGGCGGCGAGCGACACCGAAAGGAGGAAGGGGGAGAGGATGCGCGTCATCTGGGCCGTCAGCTCGAACTTTTCCGGGCTTTCCCGGAATCCCGCCGCCAGCATCCAGACCATCCCGCGGGACCCGAAGTAGATGCCGAGCGTGACGGCGCCCAGGATGAGGAGCAGGGCGCTGACGAGGCGGTTGACCAGGACCCAGGCCTCTTCCCTCCCCCCCCCTGTCAGGCGCCGGATGAAGGCCGGCACCAGGGCGGCCGAGAGCGCTCCCTCGGCGAAAAGGTCCCTCAGCATGTTGGGGATCCGGTAGGCGATGTAAAAGGCGTCGGTGAAGGAGCCGGCGCCGAAATAGCGGGCCAGCACCATCTCGCGCACCAGCCCCAGGACCCGGCTGATGGCGATGGCGGCGCCGATGCTGCGCGTCCGGTGCGGGATGTCGGCGCCGGGCGGGAGGGGTGTCGCGTCACTGTTCACTGCGGCCTCTTCTTGACGGATGCGGGCCTCTAAGTCTACCATGTCCCTCGCCATGAAGCTTTCCCAGATTGCCGAAAGAATCGGGTGCCGGATGGTCGGCCCGGACGCGGACATCGTCCGCGTGGCCGGGATCGAACAGGCCGGGGCGGGGGACCTGACCTTCGTCTCCAACCGGAAATATATCCGGCACATCCCGGGCACGCGGGCGTCCGCCATCATCCTCGGGGAGGATATCCCCGCGGTCGAGATCCCGAGCCTGAGGACGGACGACCCCTATCTCGCCTTCGCGCGCGCCCTGGAACTCTTTTTCGAACCCTGCCGGCCGGAACCGGGGGTCCACCCCGCGGCCGTGGTGGCCCCCACCGCCCTCCTCGGCCCGGGAGTCTCCGTCGGCCCCTGCGCCGTCATAGGGGAGCGCTGCCGCGTCGGCGCGGGCACGGTGATCCACCCCCACGTGGTCCTCTATCCCGGCGCCGAGATCGGTCCCGGGTGCGTGCTCCATTCGGGGGTCGTGGTGCGCGAAGGGTGCCGGGTGGGCGACCGCGTGGTGCTGCAGAACGGGGTGGTGGTCGGCGGCGACGGGTTCGGTTTCGCCCCGACCCGTGACGGGGCCTGGCACAAGATTCCCCAGACGGGGAGGGCCGTCATCGAGGACGACGTCGAGGTGGGGGCCAATTCCACCATCGACCGGGCCGCCGTCGGGGATACGGTCGTCCGGCGCGGGGCGAAGCTGGACAACCTCGTGCAGGTGGGACACGGGGCCGAGGTGGGGGCCTGCTCGGTGGTGGCCGCACAGGCGGGCCTGGCGGGGTCCACTCGCCTCGGCAGGGGGGTCATGGTGGGCGGACAGGCGGGATTCGCCGGGCACCTGGAGGTGGGGGACGGCGCCGTCATCACCGCCCAGAGCGGCACCTCCCACGACGTGCCGGCCGGGAGCGCCGTCTCCGGTTCCCCGGCCTTCGCGAGCGCCGCCTGGCTGCGCGCGTCGGCCGCTTTCGCCCGGCTGCCGGACCTGGTGAAGAAGGTACGGGCGCTCGAGGGGGAGTTCCGCGCCCTGCGCGCCGGCCGGGGGAGCGAAAAAAATTCATAATGGGCTCATCCCCCGCGCCCGCCGGCCGATAAGGAAATCAGGCTATTCGAGAAAGCTGATCTCAGC
This sequence comes from Acidobacteriota bacterium, assembly GCA_012729555.1. Taxonomy (NCBI): domain Bacteria; kingdom Pseudomonadati; phylum Acidobacteriota; species Acidobacteriota bacterium. Next base: position 41,878 of record JAAYCX010000057.1, on the reverse strand, counting down.
CTGCGATCGGCGCCTGCCGGGAGCCCGGGCAACCGGGCTTCCGGTACGGTCGCAGGCTGGGAAACTCCCCCCGCCGCCCCGATTCCGCTCTCCATCCCTTTCTGTTTTGATCGGCATCCCGTTTTGAGGTAGCATAAGGGGTTGTGCCGTCAGCACCCATTTTCAGACTCATTTTTCGCAGGAGACCAGAGATGTCCACCAAATACGTATACCTTTTTGCAAACGGAGAATCGGACGGGAACGGCGGGATGAAGGACCTGCTCGGCGGCAAGGGCGCCGGGCTCGCCGAGATGACCAACGCGGGGTTGCCCGTTCCTCCCGGGTTCACCATCACCACCGAGGCCTGTAACTCCTATTACGGCGCCGGGGAGAAGTTTCCGGACGGGATGTGGAACCAGGTCCTGGCGGCGCTCAAAAAGGTGGAGGGGGCCACGGGCAAGGAATTCGGCAACCCGTCCAATCCCCTGCTGGTCTCCGTCCGGTCGGGGGCCAAGTTTTCCATGCCCGGCATGATGGACACCATCCTCAACCTCGGCCTGAACGACGAGACGATGCGGGGCCTGGCCGAGCTGACCTCCAACCAGAGGTTCGCGCTCGACGCCTACCGCCGGTTCATCCAGATGTTTTCCAAGATCGTCCTCGGGGTGGACGGGGAACTGTTCGAGCAGGCGCTCGACAAGATGAAGCGCTCCCTGCGGGTGAAACTCGACACCGACCTCAAAACCGAAAACCTTTCCGCCCTCTGCCGCGAGTTCAAGAAGATCGTCCGCTCCGAGACCGGGAGCGAGTTCCCCTCCGATCCCTACCTGCAGCTCGAGGAGTCGATCAAGGCCGTCTTCCGCTCCTGGAACGGGGACCGCGCGATCGCCTACCGGCGCCGCGAGCGGATCCCGGACGACCTGGGCACGGGGGTGAACATCGTCACCATGGTGTTCGGCAACATGGGGGAGGATTCGGGCACCGGGGTGGCGTTCACCCGCAACCCGGCCACCGGGGAGCCGAAGCTCTTCGGGGACTACCTCGTCAACGCCCAGGGGGAGGATGTCGTCGCCGGCATCCGGACCCCGAAACATATCGATGAGCTGAAGGACTACATGCCCGAGATCTACCGCCAGTTCGTGGAGGTGGCCCGGAAGCTGGAGCGCCATTACCGCGACATGCAGGACCTCGAATTCACGGTGGAGCGCGGCAAGCTCTGGATGCTCCAGACGCGCAACGGCAAACGCACCGGGCCGGCCGCGGTCCGCATCGCCGTGGATATGGTCCAGGAGGGCATCATCGACGAGACTACGGCCGTCATGCGCGTGCCGGCCGGGGACCTCGACCAGCTGCTGCACAAGATGGTCGACCCCAAGGCCGCGCTCACCGTGCTGACGCGGGGGATCAACGCCAGCCCGGGCGCGGCCGCGGGAAGGGTCGTGTTCACCCCGAAGGACGCCGAGCAGCTGAAGGAAAAGGGCGTGCCCGCCGTGCTGGTCCGGCGGGAAACCTCGCCGGAGGATGTGCGGGGGATGGACGCCGCGCAGGCGATCCTGACCTCGACCGGCGGGCCCACCAGCCACGCCGCCGTGGTGGCCAGGGGCTGGGGCAAACCGTGCGTGGTGGGGGCGGGGGAGGTCGCCATCAATTACGCCAAAAACGAGTTCTCGGTGGGCAAGGTCAAGGTGCGCAAGGGGGACTGGATCACGGTGGACGGCACCAGCGGCCAGGTCATCCTCGGCCAGGCGCCCCTGATCGACCCCGAGCTGGGAGACCATTTCCGGCGCCTGATGGAGTGGGCCGACAAGGCCCGCGTGCTGAAGGTGCGCACCAACGCCGACACGCCGGCCGACGCCGCGATCGCGCGCAAGTACGGCGCCCAGGGGATCGGCCTGTGCCGCACCGAACACATGTTCTTCGCGGGGGAACGCATCGATCACGTGCGCCAGATGATCCTGGGCTCGCTGGAGTACAAGCGCCTGGAGCGCGAGCTCGGGGCGCTCGAGTCCGAGATCGGCAAGGCGACCTCGCCCAAGAAGCGCAAGGAACTCGCCGACGCCCGCCGGAAGGTCGAGAAGGCGATCGCCGAACCCAGGCGCCTCTACCTGGGCGGGCTCAAGGAGCTGCTCAAGCTGCAGCGCAAGGACTTCGAGGGGATCTTCAAGGCGATGAGCGGGCTGCCCGTGACGGTCCGCGCCCTGGACCCGCCGCTGCACGAGTTTTTGCCGCACACCGAGGAGGAAACGCGCAAGCTGGCGCGCAAGCTCAAGGTCAACTCCAGGGTCCTGTGGGACAGGGTCCAGGCCCTGCACGAGGCCAACCCGATGCTGGGCCACCGGGGCTGCCGCCTGGGGGTGGTGTTCCCCGAGATCACCGAGATGCAGGCGCGCGCCATCTTCGAGGCGGCCGTGAGGGTGCAGAAGAAGGGGGGCGAGGTGTTCCCCGAGGTCATGATCCCGCTGGTGGGGGACGTGAGCGAGCTCCGGCTCCAGGCGGAGGTGGTGCGGCGCGTGGCCGCGGAGGTGTTCGAAAAGGCGGGGCGCCGGGTGGACTACCTGGTCGGCACCATGATCGAACTCCCGCGCGCGGCGCTGACGGCCGACCGCATCGCGGAGGTGGCCGAGTTCTTCTCCTTCGGGACCAACGACCTGACCCAGACGACGTTCGGCATCTCGCGCGACGATTCGGGCAAGTTCCTCCCCTTCTATATCGAAAACCGGATCCTGGCGGAGGACCCCTTCCAGGTGCTCGACCGCGAAGGGGTGGGACAGCTGGTGCAGATGGGAACCGAAAGGGGGAGAAAGACCCGGCCCGACCTGAAGGTGGGCATCTGCGGGGAGCACGGGGGCGAACCCTCCTCGGTCCATTTCTGCCACAGCGTGGGCATGAACTACGTGTCCTGCTCCCCCTACCGCGTGCCGATCGCCCGGCTGGCCGCGGCGCAGGCGGCGCTGGGGTCCGAAGAGACGGTGTCCCGCACCGCGTAGGCCCGCCGCGCCCCGGCGGGCGCGGCGCAAAAAAAGGGGGAGCCGAGGCTCCCCCTTTCCTTTCCCTTTCCTTCCTGCTCCCTAATCGTAATACTCCAGGCCCAGGTGGGTGATCAGGTCCTCCCCCTTCAGGTGGCGCATGGTGTTCTTCAGCTTGATGAGCTGGATGAACAGGTCGTGCTCCGGGTAGAGCCCCGGTGCGACCATCGGGCTCTTGAAGTAGAACGACAGCCATTCCTGGATCCCGCCCATGCCGCAGCGGTGCGCCAGGTCGAGCAGGATCACCAGGTCGAGCGCGATGGGCGCCGCCAGGATGGAATCGCGGCACAGGAAATCGACCTTGATCTGCATCGGGTAGCCGAGCCAGCCGAAGATGTCGATGTTGTCCCAGCCCTCCTTGGCGTCCCCCCTGGGCGGGTAGTAATTGATGCGGACCTTGTGGGTGTAGTTGGAATAGAGGTCGGGATAGAGCTTCGGCTGCAGGATGTGTTCCAGCACCGACAGCTTGCTCTCCTCCTTGGTCTTGAACGACTCGGGGTCGTCCAGGACCTCGCCGTCCCGGTTCCCCAGGATGTTGGTGGAGAACCAGCCGTTCAGGCCCAGCATGCGCGATTTCAAACCCGGGGCCAGGATGGTCTTCATGAGCGTCTGCCCGGTCTTGAAGTCCTTGCCGCATACCGGGACGTTGTTCTGTTTGGCCAGCTCCAGCAGCGCGGGGATGTCGGCCGTGAGGTTGGGGGCGCCGTTGGCGTACGGGATCCCCATCTTGATGGCGGCGTAGGCGTAGATCATGCTCGGGGCGATGCCGGGGTCGTTTTCCCTCATCCCCTTTTCAAAGCTCTCGATGGTCGCGTGCACCGCCGACGCCTTCAGGAAGACCTCGGTGCTGCCGATCCACACCATGACGGTGCGGGTCAGGTTGTTGGCCTTCTGGAAGTTGCGGATATCCTCCATGACCTGCTCCGCCAGCTCCATCTTGTTGGCGCCCTTTTTCACGTGCGTGCCGTCCAGCTTCTTGACGTAGGCCTTGTCGAAGGCCGCCGGCCACGGCTTGATGGCTTCCATTTCCGGGCGGATCTGGTCGAGCAGGCTCTTCTCCAGTACCCCCGCCTTGACGCTGGCGGTGTACATGTCGTCGGAGAAGATGTCCCATCCCCCGAAGACGATGTCCTCGAGGGAGGCGAGCGGGAGAAACTCCTTGATCATCGGGATGCGGTTGTCGGTGCGCTTTCCCAGCCGGATGGTGCCCATCTGCGTGAGCGACCCGATCGGCTTGGCCAGGCCTTTCCTGATGGCCAGGACTCCGGCGATGAAGGTGGAGGTGACCGCGCCCATGCCGGGGATGACAACGCCCAGTTTCCCCTCTGGGGGGGCAATAGTGATTCCTTTGGAGATCATCTTTCAGTTCCTCAAGTAGAATGGCGCCGCGCCAGCCGCGCCGGCGCCATCGGGATTATTAAGAGCACCTGGGGGGGCAACCTGCTGCGGCCCCCGGGACATAAAGCGCTTTGGAATTATTGCAGCCCTTCGACCGGTCGTCAAAGGGCTCGAACAATTCCAGAGCCCGCCGGACGGAAAACCGGGTGCGATCCACGTCACGCCCCCTTTTCGACGACTATCCTCGAAATGTCCGCCACGCTGTTGAAAAGCCGGGAAATGGCGGAGAGCAGGGCGATCCGGTTTCGCCGGGTCGCCGGATCTTCGGCCATGACCATGACATCGTTGAAAAAGGTATCGACCGCGCCCCGCATGGAGGCCATCAGCCGGAGCGTGCGCACGTAATCATGGCGCCGTCGCGCCGCATCCACCTCGGGACGGATGCCGAGGAAGCTCCGGTACAGGGCCCGTTCCGCCGTCTCGGTCAGCAGGGATTCCTCCACCTCGGAGCCGGTCGGCCCGGCGGCCGGGTCCGTCCCTTCCCCCGCCTTGGCCAGGATGTTGACCACCCGTTTGAAATTGGAGGCCAGGGAGAGGAAATCGGCCTCCTGCCTGATTTCCTCGAGGGCGCGCAGCCGGTCGAGCGCGTCCAGGGGATCGTCGAAGCCCGCCGCCAGCACGGCATGAACGCAGTCGTAGGCAAAACCCATTTCCTCGAATAGGAAACGGAGGCGCCCCTCGAAGAAGCGTCCGAGTTCCGCCGCGGTGTCCGCCGGCACCCGGCCGTGAGCGGCCAGGCTCCACTCGATGGCCCGGCCGAGCGAGAGGCTCAACCGGTGGTCGAAGAGGATCTTGAGGATCCCGTTCCCCTGCCTGCGGACCGCGAAGGGATCGCCCGACCCCGACGGGACCAGCCCGATCGCGAAACACCCCGTGACGGTGTCGAGGCGGTCGGCCAGCGCCAGGACGGCCCCGTGCCCCGTCGAAGGCGAGGGGGAGGCCGTGGATTTGGGATAGTACTGTTCGTATACCGCGCGCCAGACCGTCTCCGGGTAGCCCTCCGCGCGGGCGTACAGGCCCCCGACGACCCCCTGAAGGTCGGTGAACTCCTTGACCATTTCGGTGATGAGGTCGCACTTGTACATGCGGGCGGCGGTCTCGAGATCGGCGAGCCATTCCCGGCGGCCCAGCGCCTCGGCGAGGCGGGGGAGCAGCTCGAGGACGCGGCGGCTCTTTTCGTCGTAGGACCCGAGCTTTTCCTGGAAAAGCACGTTCCGGAGGGCGGGGGCCCGATCGGCGAGCGCCTGCCTGCGGTCGGTCTCCCAGAAGAAGGCCGCGTCGGCCAGCCGGGCCCGGAGCACGCGCTCATGCCCGGCCTGGATATCCCCCCCGGGGTCGGAGAACAGGTTGACCACCGCCAGGAAACAGGGGAGCAGCCTCCCCTCGCCGTCGAGGACCGAGAAGTATTTCTGGTGTTCCCGCATGACCGTGATCAGGATCTCCTGCGGGAGCGCCAGAAACCGCTCCTCGAAGTTCCCCAGGACCACCGACGGGGCCTCGTTGAGGTTCACCACCGTTTCCAGCAGCGCCGCGTCCTCGAGCAGCCGGCCTCCGGCCCGGGCGGCGCACTCGGCGAGGCCCGCCTCGATGCGCGCGCGCCGCTGGGCGGGGTCCGCCAGCACCGCGTTCCGCTGGAGCGCCTCCCCGAGGGATTCGAGGGAACGCACCGCGATCCGCCGACGGCCCAGGAACCGGTGCCCGGAGGTGTAGCGCGAGGAGGCGACGTCCGCGAGCCGGAACCGGACCACCCTGCCGCCAAACAGGGCGACGATCCAGCGCACCGGCCGGGCGAACCGGAAGTGGTCCGGGCTCCAGTGCATCGTCTTGGGGAACTGGATGGACCCGATGGCTTCGGGGATCAGCCGCGCGAGGATCCGGCCCGCGGGTTCCCCGCGCACCCGGCGCACGAGCGATAGGTATTCCCCCTTCGGGGTTTCGACGACGCCGACCCTCGCGAGGGACACCCCGTTCTTTTCGGCGAAACCGAGCGCCGCCCGCGTCGGTTTGCCGGCGGCGTCGTAGGCCACCCTCCTGGGCGGCCCCATGATCGTTTCCTCGAGGTCGCTTTGCCGCACCGGGATATCCTCGAGGCCCAGGATGATCCGGCGCGGGGTGTGCCACAGCGTGCGCTTCCCCGCCGGAAGGCGATGCTCCAGGAGCGCCGCGGCGAGGCGGCCCGCAAGCTGCTCCGCGGCATCGGCGATCATGGACGCCGGGATTTCTTCCATTCCCAATTCGACGACAAGCTCTGATTTTTCCATATCCCCGTCTTATGAAGCCGGTTCCGGCTGCGGTAACGCGCTGCGCCCGAGCAGGGGGAAGCCCTGCCGCTCGCGGCTTTCCAGATATCGGCGCGCCACCTCGCACGCGAGCTGGCGCACGCGCGCGATGATGCCCACGCGCTCGGTGACGCTGATGGCGCCGCGGGCGTCCAGCAGGTTGAAGGTGTGCGAGCATTTGAGGCAATAATCGTAGGCGGGGAGCACGAGATCCATGGCGGCGAGGCGCCGGCTTTCCTCCTCGTAAAGCGCGAAGAGCCGGAACAGCATCTCCACGTTCGCCTCCTCGAAGTTGTACCGGGAGAACTCGACCTCTTCGCGGTGGCGGATGTCGCGGTAGGAGACATCGTCGGACCAGCCGAGGTCGTAGATGCTGTCCACCTGGGCGATGAAGGTCGCGATCCTTTCCAGCCCGTAGGTGATCTCCGCGCTCGTCGGGTCGAGTTCGACCCCGCCGGCCTGCTGAAAATAGGTGAACTGGGTGATTTCGAGGCCGTCGAGCAGGACCTGCCACCCGACCCCCCAGGCTCCCAGGGTGGGCGACTCCCAGTTGTCCTCCTCGAAACGGAGGTCGTGCCGGCCGAGGTCGATGCCCAGGGCGGCCAGGCTCTCGAGGTAGAGGTCCTGCACGTCGGCCGGCGCCGGCTTGAGAATGACCTGGTACTGGTGGTGTTTCTGCACCCGGTTCGGGTTGTCGCCGTAACGCCCGTCGGTGGGGCGGCGCGAAGGCATCACGTACGCGACCCTGTAGGGTTCGGGACCCAGGACCCGGAGAAAGGTCTCCGGCGCCATGGTCCCCGCGCCCACCTCGACGTCGTAGGCCTGCTGGAGCACGCACCCCCTGCGGTCCCAGAACCGCTCCAGGGTAAGGATGATCTGCTGAAGATTTTTCGATCGCATCTATTCTTCTTGAACCGCCTCGCACATAATCCTGTAGGATTTAAGTTGTCTGTCCAGGTGCAGCTCGAGCAGCTTCCGGAAAAGGCGCTCGAGATCCTCCAGGGCGCCCCTCGGGAAGGTGCTCGCCGCGAACTTTTCGGGGGGGGTGCCCATCATCTCCCCGAGAGCCGCGGCGGCCGCCGGCCCCACCCGCATGCCCCGCCCCCCGGCACAGGCCGCGCAGCGCGCTTGACCGGCTTCGATCCATGCAAAAAACCCCTCATCTTTAACACACTTGCCACAACCGGAGCAATAGGCATAATTCGGCAGAAGGCCGCCGAGTTTCAGGCACCACACCTCAAAATAGCGCACGAGCGCCCGGGACGAGGGGCGCGCCTCCGCGGCGTGCTGGCAGGCCAGCAGGAGCCGGAACATCGCGGGGCTGGACTGGCCCTCGGGGACCAGTTCGCCGACCAGCTCGGCGAAGTAGGAAAAAACGCACATCCTCCCGTAATCGGGGGTACGGCCCAGGAAGGAGTGGATGAGCTCCGCCCCCCGGACCCGGCCGAGGTCCCTCCCCTCCCGGACCCAGAGTTCCAGCCGCACGTGGTTCGAGGGTTCCAGGCACCCGGCGAGGGGGCTTCGCGGCTTCTTGATCCCCCGGGCCGCGGCGCGCACCTTCCCCTGCTCCCTCGAGAGCGCCACGATGACGCGATCGGCGTCCGAGAGGGCGTACTGTCTCAAAATGATGGCTTCCAGCTCATGTACGGGCATAGGGGCGATCGGGTGCGGCCGGCGGGAGGGGCGCGGTCACCGGGGGTCGGATTCCGCTTCTTCTTCCGCCGGTTTCCTGCGCCGCAGCATGGAGTACAGGCGCGCCGCCGGGCCCGACAGCACGTATACCCCCGCCAGGGCCAGCAGGGTCGGCCGGGACAGATAGAAAATCAGCGCCAGGAGGAGCCCCATGACGAGGACCGCCAGGTGGGATTTCTTCCCCAGCGCCACGTGCTTCAGGCTGCTGAAGCGCAGCGTGCTGATCATCAGAAACGCCAGCGCGAAGACGACGGCGGCCATCAGGCTGGCGGCCGGCACGCCGGTCACGCGCCCGCCGAAAAAATGAACGATGGCGGCCACCGCCCCTCCCGCCGCGGGGATGGGCAGCCCGACGAAGTGCTTGAGATTTCCCGCCTGGAGGTTGTAGCGCGCCAGGCGCATGGCGCCGCAGATGGTGAAGGTGAAGGCGGCGATCCAGGCCAGCCGCTGGTCCACGGGCCCGAGCCCCCAGACCAGGGCGAGCACCGACGGTGCGATGCCGAAGGAGATGACGTCGGCGAGCGAGTCGAGCTGCAGCCCGAAGGCGGAGGTCGAATGGGTGAGCCGGGCGATGAACCCGTCCATCGAATCGAGGACGATGGCGATCCCGATGGCGTAGGCGGCGTGGGAGTACAAGCCGTTCATCGTGGACAGGATGGCGTAATACCCGCAGAACAGGTTCCCCACCGTGAAAAGGGTGGGAAGGACGATAACGCTGCGTCCCAGGCGGCGCGCGCCGCCGCCCGTGTCCTCGAGCACCGGGTCGCTCATACGCACTCTCCGATCACGCTCGATCCGCCCCGGACCCGGTCGCCCACCTTGACCGGAATCCGTACCCCCTCCGGAAGGACGACATCCACCCGCGAGCCGAACCGGATCAGTCCGATCACCTCACCCCGGCGGACCGGCTCCCCCGGCTTCTTCCAGCAGATCACCCGGCGCGCGATCATCCCGGCGACCTGCTTGACCACCAGCCGCACGCCGCCGCCCGAGATCGTGAGGATGTTCTGCTCGTTGACGCGGGACGCCTCCTCGTCGAAGGCCACCTTGAATTTCCCCCGCTTGTACAGGAGATCCTCCAGCACCCCGTCTATGGGGGAACGGTTGATGTGAACGTCAAAGATGCTGAGGAATATGCTGAGGGTCTGTTCGCCGTCCTCCCGGCGCGCGATCTTCACGACCTTTCCGTCCGCCGGAGAGACCACCAGGCCGGGATCGCCCGGAACACGCCGCTCCGGGTTGCGGAAGAAAAACGCGGTGAAGAGCGCGAGAACGAAGAGGATCCCGGCCGGGAGGGGGAGGGAGAAAAAAGCGGCCAGGCCGCCCAGGATCAGGAGGGGGATCAAAAACCGGTATGCGTCGCTTGCCATGGGGCCGCTTTCCTGGACAGGGGTGAATGAACAGGAAACCCGTGGCACCCCCTGTCCGGACGGGATTCCGGCGCCTGACGGGCGTCTCCTTGCCGCCTACCTCCGCTGCCGCAGGACCAGGAAATGCATCTTGTCCTTGAGCGCCAGCTTCTTCTTCTTCAGGGTCTTTTCCAGCAGTTCTTCCTCTTCGCTGAGAAAATGCTTGCGCGTCAGATCTTCGAGCTGTTGCTCGTATCTCCGATGCTCCGCGGCCAGCTCCCGGTATTCGTCGTCTTCCCGCAGCAGCCGGTCGCGGAGCGCATCTTCCGGTGTAAAAGAACTCATGGCCAAATCCTCCTGCCGTTTTCACGATATTAGCTTGACCGCCGCCGGGGGTTCAAGCCGGATCGCTCCCGGCGCGCTCACCGATGGGACATGGTCCGGCCGTTTCTCTCCTCGAAGCGCTCCAGGCCCAGGCGGATCAGCTCCCTCACCAGCTGCGCGAACGGCACCCCCGCGGCCGCCCAGAGCTTGGTATACATGCTGATGGGGGTGAAGCCCGGCATGGTGTTGATCTCGTTGATCCAGACCCCGCCCGAAGCCCGGTCCAGAAAGAAGTCGACCCGGGCCAGGCCGCTGCCGTCCAGCGCGGCAAAGGCCCTGAGCGCCAGCGTCCGGATTTCGTCCGCCGTCGCCGCGTCGATCCGCGCCGGGATCTCCAGCCGGCTTTCCGTGCTGACATATTTCGATGCGTAGTCGTAAAACTCGCCGGCGGAAATCACCTCCCCCACCACCGAGGCGCGCGCGCCGTCGTTGCCCAGAACGGCGCATTCCAGCTCCCTGCCGTCGATCCCCTTTTCGATCAGGATCTTCCGGTCGTACCGGGCCGAATCGCGCACGGCGTCCCCGAATTCCTCCCGGCGCCGGATCTTGTGCACTCCCACGGAAGAACCGAGGTTGGCGGGCTTGGAAAACATCGGGTAGCCCCACGCGCGCTCGGCCCGCCCGCGTACCGAACCCAGGCCGGCCTCCAGTTCGCGCGCAAAGACCGTCATCGAAGGGGTCACCGGAAGCCCCGACTGCGCGAGCAGCCGCTTGGCCAGGTCCTTGTCCATGGCGGCGGCCGAAGCCAGCACGCCGCACCCGATATAGGGGAGGCCGGCCATTTCCAGCAGACCCTGCATGGTGCCGTCCTCGCCGTAAGGGCCGTGCAGCAGGGGAAACCAGATCTCGGGCCCCCCGTCGCCGCCGCCGGCCGCCGGCGGGTCCTCGGGGGCGCCCGAGGCGACCCGCAGCACCGAGGCCTCCGTTCCGATCGCCGCGAGCGGCCGGATCCGCCCGAGGAGTTCGGCCGGCAGCATGCGCTTCAGTTCGGAGGGGCGGGCAATCCGGCCGGAGGGGGTGATGCCGGCGGCGAAGATCTCGTAGTCCCCGGGATCCAGGGCCGCGATCACGCTGGCGGCGGAGGTGAGCGAAACCTCGTGCTCCCCCGATCGGCCCCCGAAGAGGATGCCCAGCCTGGTCCTACGGTCTTGGCGCATGGTCCCCGTTCCCCGGTTCGTTTTCGGCGTGCCGCTGGTACGCCTTGATGATCAGCCGCACCAGGTGGTGCCGAACCACGTCGTTCTCGTTGAAGGAGCAGAAGGCGATCCCCTCGACGCTGCCCAGGATCTTCCGGGCCTCCACCAGCCCGGAGGCGCGCCCGAAGGGGAGGTCGATCTGGGTGACGTCGCCCGTGATGACGGCCTTGGACCGCGTCCCGATCCGGGTCAGAAACATCTTCATCTGCTCCGAGGTGGTGTTCTGCGCCTCGTCCAGGATGATGAAGGCGTCCCCCAGAGTCCTGCCGCGCATGAATGCCAGGGGGGCGATCTCGATGGTCCTCTCCTCGACGTAGCGCTGGATCCTTTCGCTCTCGAGCAGGGTATGGAGCGCGTCGTACAGCGGCCGCAGGTAGGGGTTGATCTTCTCCTCGATGTCGCCGGGGAGGAATCCCAGCCGCTCCCCCGCTTCGACCGCGGGGCGGGTGAGAATGATGCGCGACACCTTCTTCTCGATCAGGCAGGTAAGGGCCATGGCGACCGCCAGGAACGTCTTCCCCGTCCCCCCCGGCCCGATGCCGAAGACGATGTCGTTGCCCCTGATCGCCTCGATATAGCGCCGCTGGTTCGGGCTCTTGGGCGTCACCTGGCGCTTCCCCCCGGTCAGCAGCTGCATCTTGGGAAAGAAATCGTGAAGCGACAGCGCGGCGTTTTCCGCGATCTGCCGGAAGGCCGATTTCAGGTCGCCGTTGGTGATGGCGTGCCCCCTGTCGGCGAGCGCGGAGAAATCGAGCAGGATCCTTTCGAGCGCGGCGACGTCCTTCTCCTCGCCGTCGATCGTCAGCCCGCCGTCGCGCGTCTGGATCGTGACGTCGAAAAGGTTTTCGAGAAATTTCGCGTTCTCGTCAAGAGGGCCGAACAGGAGCTGCAGGCTGCGGTCGGACAGTAGGACTTTTCTCATCTACAAACCGGGTTTGACCTCGAATACGGGGGAAAAGGCGGATTCGGAATGTTGCCGGAAAGCATGCTTCCAAAACAAGATCGAGCTTTCATGTTCAAAAGGAATTCTAGGTCCGGCCGCCGGGGAAGTCAATCGGAAAAATTTATTTGACATTGATCTTAACTGATTGTATCGTAAGGAGTTTTTAGGAGGAGAGGAGAGCACCCTCTGCTCCGTTGGTCTGGCACACACAATGGGAGCAAGTCCGAATGGCGAATCATGCGTCGGCCCTCAAGGCACACCGGCAGAATCTGAAGCACCGGGAGAACAATCGCAGCAACCGCAGCACCCTCCGCACCTGCCTGAAGAAGTTCGGGGAACAGCTCGAGGGGGAGGTCTCGGCGGAATCCGGCAAATCCCTGGCCGAACTCTATTCCGTGATCGACAAGTCCCGGCAGAAAAAGGCCATCAGCCGCAATGCGGCGGCGCGGCAGAAATCACGCCTCACCCGGCGACTGAACGCGGCGCACCCGCGCCCGGCGCAGGACTGATTCCCCCGCGGGCGTCATGACGCCCGGGACCCCGCGGGCCCGGGCGGTCACACCAGCCCGCAGATCAACCCCTCGAGCAGCCTGCGCCCGTCGAGCGCGGAGGATTTCAGCTGCTTGTCGATGGCCGCAAGGCGCAGAAACATCTCCTCTATGACCGCCGTTTCCGCCCGCTTCGCCTGCCCCAGGAGTTTCTCCAGGACGAAGGGGGGGACCTGGGCGGCGGCGGCGATCTCGCGCGCATTCACCCGTTTTTCGAGGCATTCCCGGGCGATCAGGACCTGCCGGCAGTGGCGGGCCAGCATGGTGACGACGACGAGCGGATGCTCCCCCGTTCCCAGCAGCCCGGCCAGCTTCTGCAGGGCGCCGCTGCGGTCTTTCGCCCCGACCGCGTCGATGAGCTGGAAGATGTCGTGCTGGCGGCTCGAGCGCACCAGGCCCTCGACCGCCTCGGCGGGGATCGTCCCGGCGACTCCCGCGTAGAGCACCAGTTTTTCAAGTTCCGCCGCGAGCGCCTCGAGGTCCGAACCCGCCATCTGCAGCAGCCGTTTGAGCGCCCCGGGCGCCAGCGTGCGCCCCTCCCGCCGCAGCCACGCCGCCGCCCACTTTTCCAGCGCCGCATCCTTGAGTTTCTGGAACTCGCACACGCAGTGCCGCTCGAGGAGCGTTCGGTAAAACTTCCTGCGGTGATCCATTTCGCCCGCCAGGAAAACCATGACCGTTTTCGGGGAGAGGGTTTCCAGCCCGGCGATCAGCGCCTCCTGGTCGCTCTCCCGGATCCGGGCGGCATCGCGCACAAGGACCAGCCGCCGGCCGGACACCATCGGAAAGGTATTGGCCGCTTCGAGGATCCCGTCCGCAGAGACGGCTCCGGCCTCGAAATCGGTAAGGTCGAAATCGGCCGACCCGGGAGACAGGACCTTCCGCTTCAACAGCCGCACCGCTTCGCGGCAGAGAAACTCCTCCGGCCCCAGCACGAGGTAGACCGGCCTCAGCCGGGCGCCGAGGTCGGCCTCGAGGGCCTCCAGGTTCCTGAGGATCATGGGCTTCCCCTCTCGAGGACGGCGCCGGCGATACTGGCGGCAAAGCTGCGCGCGAGCCGCCGGAGGGCGGGATTCTCCTCCGAGAAGAAGTCCGCGACGCTCGGATTGAGCGCGTACCGTTCCCGGAAGACGAAATCGGGCTTCTGCCAGAGCACGGCGCCGTCCCCGGTGCGCACGAGCCTCACGCTGGTCCGGACCGTCACCAGGAACGAGGTACCGAAGGTGCGGGAGCCCGCCTGCTCGGTGCCGAAGGTGACCGGGGTGGAGGTCACCTCGAGAATGTCCCCCAGCAGCACCACGTCGGCCCCCGTGCTCCGGGAATCGACCCGCCCCCCGCTCCGCAGCGTGAATTCCTCGAGCAGCGCCGCCGTAAGCGTCTGCTCGATCCCGTGCTGGTGGGTCAGGTTGCGCAGGGTGGGGATCCCGAGCGACCGGGAGCCCCCCGGCAGCCGGCCCCCGGAGCCCGCAAGGCGGTAGCCGCAGCCGGCGAGCGGCGCCAGCAGCGCCAGTGCCAGGAGCGCAGGCGCCAGCGCCCGCATGCGCCCTCCCATCGCCCTCCGGTGTCGGAACGTATTCATTCGGGCCGTCCCCTCCCCCTATACCCGGGCAAGGTGGATCTGCTGCTGGGCCTGGTACTTCCCCTTGCGGTCGGCGTAGGAGACCCTGCAGGCGCTCTCGGCGCGCAGAAACACGCACTGGGCGATCCCCTCCCCCGACCAGACGCGGGCCGGAACGGGGGAGGCATTGACCAGCGATACGGTTATATACCCCTCCCATTCCGGTTCCAGGGGGGTGACGTTGACGATGACGCCGGAACGCGCGTAGGTGGACTTGCCCTGGCACAGCACCAGGACATCGCGCGGGATGCGGAAATATTCCAGCGAACGCCCCAGGATGAACGAATTCGGCGCGATGACGCAGGAGGGCCCCTTGAAATCGGTGAAGGGGGCCGCATCCATATTTTTCGGATCGGAAATTTTCATCCCGCTGAAATCGGGGATCTTATAGTCATCGGCCAGCCTGAAATCGTAGCCATAGGAGGAAGCGCCGTAGGAGATCTTGCCCTTGCGCCGCCGCTGCTCGGCGTAGGGTGAAATCATGCGCTCGCTTTTGGCCATCGAGCGGATCCAGTGATCGGGTAGCACCATCTTCGGGAACTCCTCGAAAGAGTGGGAGTCTATCACTCGGGCAAAATAGTGTAAATAGAAATGGCTTGACAGCTTTTTTAACCACAAGTAAAATGCTCTCACCAATTTATGGGAGGTTCAGCGTGATAAAGCAGGACATCGTAAACCGTGTCGCGGAGCAGCTGAATATCACCAAGGTAAAGGCGGAAATTGCGGTGGAATCTGTGTTCAATTCGCTCAAGAACGCGCTGAAGCGCGGCGAAAGAATTGAACTGCGAGGCTTTGGCGTCTTCATCGTCAAACCGAGAAAGAGCGGTGTCGGGCGCAATCCGCGCACGGGCGAGGAGGTGGCCATCCCACCCGGAAAGACCATCCGGTTCAAGCCCGGCAAGGAAATCCGCGCGGAGAAGATCGCACCCGGTATCGACGGCTAGAGCCCCGCTCCGCAGTCGCCAGAAAGCCTAATATTGTTGTGAGCGGTAATTTTCCGGCAGTCCAGGCGAATCCGGCGCCGTCCCGGCGACAATGGGGCGTCTTCTGGTTGCTGCTGGGGCTGACTCTCCTGTCCACCACTCTTGCCGGCCTCTTCTATGCCCTGGGCGGTCCGGGCCCTCTTTCCCTTCTCCTGATCGCTCTCTCCCGCCCCGGGATCCTCCTGGCGGGGCTCCCCTTCTCCCTGTCGCTCGTCGGCATCCTGCTGGCGCATGAATTCGGGCATTTCCTGGCCTGCCGGCATTACGGGATGCGCTCGACCCCCCCCTGGTTCATTCCCGCGCCGTTTCCCCTTACCGGCACGCTGGGGGCCTTCATCCGGATTCACTCTCCGTTCCGGGGTTTGCGCGCCCTGTTCGACATCGGGATCGCCGGCCCTTTGGCCGGTTTCGTCTTCACCCTGCCCGTGCTGGCGATCGGCATCCGCCTTTCCACCCTGGTGCCCAGGGGGGCGCTCGGGGATGGCGGCCTGAGCTTCGGCGAACCGCTCCTGTTCCGGCTGGCGGGAATGCTGATGCTGGGGTACGCACCGGAGCGGCAGGACCTCATGGCGCACCCGATGGCGATGGCGGCCTGGATCGGGCTGCTGGCCACCAGCCTGAATCTCCTGCCCATCTGGCAGCTCGACGGCGGGCACATCGCCTACGCCATCCTGGGCCGCAAGCGGCAGAAAAACCTTTCGGTCGCCGCCCTCGTCGCCCTGATGGGGCTGAGCCTGGCGGGATGGCCCACCCCCTCCTACCTTCTGTTCGCCGCGATGCTGCTCGTGATCGGGCTCCGCGTGCGCTTCCTCCATCCCGCGACGCTCGATGACGGTGAGGACCTGGGCGCCGCACGGCGCTGGCTCGCCCTGGCCGCCCTGGCGATCCTCGTGCTTTCCTTTACACCGGTCCCGGTTACGATTTTATAGCGATGGGGGGAGGGGGTGGTGCCGAAGGGGGGAGTCGAACCCCCACGAGCGTAAGCCCACTAGACCCTGAACCTAGCGCGTCTGCCAATTCCGCCACTTCGGCATTTCAGAATCGCTATCTTATGGGTGCGCGGGGAGGTTGTCAAGATGCCGCACGATCTTATTTCGGCGGCGGACCCACCCGTTCTACCGGATGCTCCTGCAGCACCGGGCGGGTCCAGCTCCGGGGATCGGACGATTCCAGTCTTTCCAGGGAGACTCCCAGCGCCCGCGCCCGCTCGAAAGCATCGGCCGCCCTGCCGGCATCCCCGCTCGCGCGCAGCAGAAACCCCCGGATGAAATGGAGCATGCCGCTTTCCGGGTAGTCCGGGATCGCCGCATCGAGGGCGGCCAGCGCCCCCCCGGAATCCCCCCGGATGCCGCGCACCAGGGCCAGGTTGGTGCCGATGGTCGGGTCCCCGGGGGAATGCGCGTGGGCGAAGGCGAAGGCGTAGGCCGCCGCGGTATCCTCCCCGATCCGGAGGCAGGTGACGCCGAGATTGTTCAGCGCGGGCGGGTGCTGCAGCAGAAAAGCGCCCGGCGCAAGCATGCGGATCGCCTCCTGGAGGCGCCCCGATTGCAGGAAGCTGTTTCCGAGCCAGAAGTCTCTCCGCCAACGGGGCAACCCGTCTCCCGTCGCTTTCAGGAGGTGTGCGACGGCCTGGGGCCACTGCCGGTTCTGATAATACAGACGGCCGAGCTGGAAATGGGCCGCCGGGAAGTCCGCGTTGCCGTCGATCGCCTCACCGAGCAGCCGCGCCTGTTCCTTTTCGCTCGGGGCGTAAAAGCTCCGGATATAGCCGGCCCAGGCGGGGTTGGGAACCTTCCGGGTCCGGGCCGCCACGCTTTCCCGGGTGAAGCCGGCATCGAGCCCCGTATGGACCAGTATCCTCCAGACCAGCTCGTTCTCCAGTTGCGGCAGCATCGCCACGGGACCGCCGGCCGTGATCCTCCCGCCCAGCTTGAGCGACGCCACATCCAGGATCCTGAGGGAAATCTGCAGGTCCCGCTCCGTGCCGCCGCACCGGCCCAGTACCAGCATGTCGGCCCCGGAGGACTGCGCCACCCGGATCATGGTCCCCCGGCTCAGACGCGCCGAAGGGGGGAGGTCGTTCCGCTCCACCAGGTCCAGGCGCGCATCGCGTCCGACGGCGCCGATCCCCAGCGCCGCCAGCTGTCCCGTCAGCGATTCTGCCATCCCCTCCCCGACCCAGTCGAGAGCCCCTTCGGAGAACGCTTCGTCGAAGGGAAAGAAAAGGAATGTCCTGGCGCCGGCGGCGCTGCAACAGAAAATCCCCAGCGCCACAACAATCAAAAACCGGGTGGCCACTCTGTTCATGGTCATCGCTCCGAAAAAAATGAGGCCCGCAATCCTCTTCCGGCTATAATACTATACAGGTGCAAGGAGAGAGGGTATGCATAAAAGAACGGGGCCGTGGACGGGGATCTTTTTGGCCATGCTGCTGCTGCAGGGCTGGCCCGGGCTGATGGACCGCGCGCACGCCCTGGAGGCCGGAATCTATCGCCTGCTTTCCATTTCGACCTCCGAAAGGCTGATCCTGGTTTCCAGTGTGCCGGAGAAGAACAAGTACCTCCTGGACGCCTCCTCGGCCAGGATAACGATGGATGGAAAACCGGTCGAATTCGAAAACCTGGAGCAGTTTTCCTCAATCCAGGTCGAGCTGGAACTCAAAAAGGAGAAGCGCAACGGGGTCGAGCTGGACGGTTTCGCCACCGAAATCCGGATTGCGCCGCCGCCGGCAGCCCCCTAGTTGTGCAGGATAAGCCTAAATTTTTCAGTATCCTACCTGAATGCAGATTTCGGCAAATTTAGCTATGCCCCCGCGCCACCGTCGAATATAATCAGCACAACGGAAGGGTGATGGCTAGGATGGCAACGGCGCTTGAATTCAAGCACAATTGGGAGACCGAGAGGTACGCCCTGCTCAACACCAGGGTGTGCGACCTGGAGCTGCGCCTGGAGGAAACGCTCTTATATCGCTGTATCCAAAAGCTTTATCATGAAATGGACCGCAAGGGGCTCAGGTTCAAGCCCCCCTATTACTTCTCCTGCACCGGGGACGAGTGGGGGTGTCCCGACCGGGTGCCCATCATCGGCATCCCTTTTTACCTCGCCGACAGGCGCCTCATGCGCATCGAGGCGGAGATGGGATACATCCGCTACGACCGGAAGGACCTGCTCCTTCTCCTGCGGCACGAGGCGGGACACGCCGTCAACTATGCCTACCGGTTATATAAGGATCGGGAGTGGAGCGAAATATTTGGTGATTTCAACGCTAAATACCCATTAAACTTCAGGTATAAGTTTAACCCATACAGCAAATCTTACGTAAAAAGCTTGAGTAATCCCAAATATTACGCCCAGGCGCACCCCGATGAGGATTTTGCGGAAACCTTTTCGGTCTGGCTGACTCCCCGCTCGAACTGGAGGAAGGTGTACAGCCGGACTCCCGCCATCAAGAAGCTCGAGTACGTGGACCGGGCCATGAAAAGGATTGCCCGGAAAAAGCCGGTCGTCAACGTGACCTACCTCGATTCCCCCTACGATTCGAAGACCTATACCCTGATCGAGTATTACGGGAGGACGCTCGACCGCTTCAAGGCCAAGGCCCTGGGGCTGTACGACGAGGAACTGAGGAAGATTTTCCCGTCGGCGGCCAACGGGCACAAGAAGTCGATCCCGGCCACCGGGCTGATTCGAAAGAACCGGCGTTTCCTGCTGGAGACGATCTCGCGCTGGACCGGGGCCCGCAACCGGGTGGTGGCCCCCGTCATCGGCTGGTTTGACCGCCGCTGCCGGGATCTCGACCTCGTGCAGGCTCCCGGGAGGGAGAGCCGCAACCTGGCCTCCCTGGCCTCGCTCGGGACCACCATCGTGATGAATTACATCCACACCGGTCGCTACATTTCCGACTGAGACCTAATCCTGCCACTCGGTCCAGGCTTCCAGCCGCGCTTTCAGATCCGCCATGAACTGGTCCGCCACCGCCCCGTCGATGACGCGGTGATCGAACGAGAGCGATAGATAGGCCATGGACCGGATGGCGATGGCGTCGTCGATCACCACGGGGCGCTTGGTGATGGCCCCGATTCCCAGGATGGCGACCTGCGGCTGGTTGATCACGGGGGTGCCGAAAAGGGATCCGTAGATCCCCGGGTTGGTGAGGGTGATGGTGCCGTTCTGGACCTCCTCCGGCTTCAGCCTCTTCGTGCGGGCCCGCTCGGCCAGGTCGTGAATCGCCAGGGCGATCCCCGTGAAATTCTTCAGATGGGCGGCACGGACCACGGGCACGATCAACCCCGCTTCGAGCGCCACCGCGATCCCGAGGTGGATCCCCTTCTTGTAGACGATGGCGTCCCCGCTGACCGAGGAGTTGAAAACCGGGAAATTGCGGACCGATTCGACCAGGGCCTTTGCGAAGAAGGGGGTGTAGGTCAGCGGGATCCCTTCCCTCTTCAGGAAATCCTCCTTGCGCGCCTGGCGCAGGCGCACGATGGCGCTCATGTCGATTTCAAACATCGTATTGACATGAGCCGAAGTCCTCTTGCTCTCGACCATCCGCTCCGCGATCGCCCGGCGCATCGGGGTCATGGGAACCGTTTCGGCATCGTCGCCGGCGCTCCCCCCCGGCCCGCTCTCCGGCGCGGCGGCGGCGCCTCCCGCCCCGCCCGCGGCGGCCGGCGCCGCGGGCCTGGCGGCCCCGACCCGGGAGAGATGCTTCTCGAGGTCGTCCTTGGTGATCCTCCCCTCGAGTCCCGTGCCGGCGACGTCGGCCAGGTCCACCCCGTTTTCGCGCGCTATCTTTCGCACCAGCGGGGAGGCCAGCAGCGACTGCGGACGGATGGAGGGGGCCGCGGAGTCCTCCTTCGCCTTTCCCCCGGCCGCTTCCGCACCTTCCTCCCCGGTTTTCCCTGCTTCCCCCCCGGCCTCCGTCCCCGTCTCCGCGGCCGGCTCCCGCGCGGTCTCTTCGCCGGGCTCCTCCCCGCCGGCATCCCCGTCGCCGGCGGATTCCCGGATGACGGCCACCACGGTGTCGATCTTTATGGTCGTCCCCTCGTCCACCAGGATTTCGTCGAGGATGCCCGATGCCGGCGCGGGGATTTCGGAATCGACCTTGTCGGTGGAAACCTCGAACAGGGGTTCGTCCTTCACGACGGGGTCTCCCGTCTTTTTGAGCCATTTCGTGAGGGTGCCCTCGTAAACGGATTCTCCCAACTGAGGCATGATGACTTTGGTATTCATGCGGATCGGCTCCTTCCGATGATGTTTTCGAGGAAGTCCCGGTCGACCGGGGTCACGCTGCGGTGAAACACCGCCCCGAACAGGGGCAGGTACCGCGAGGCCACCTCGTCCATTTCCAGCGGCCGGCGGAGAAGCGCGCTCATGGAGGTGACGCCCTTGCCCCTGATCCCGCACGGCACGATCAGGTCGTAGTAGGAAAGATCGGTGTTGACGTTCAGGGCGAAACCGTGGCGCGTCACCCAGCGGCTGATGTGAACCCCCATGGCGGCGACCTTCCCGGCGGGGGTCCAGACTCCCGTAAACCCGTCCTCCCGCCCCGCCGCCACCCCGTAGCCGCCCAGCAGGTCGATGAGCGATTGCTCCAGGTTGCGCATGTAGCCCCTCACGTCCCGCTCCCCGTTTTCCAGCAGCAGGAGGGGATAGCCGACCAGTTGCCCCGGGCCGTGATAGGTGATGTCCCCTCCGCGATCGATGTGGTGGAGTTCGATCCCCCGCCGCGCGAGCGCCGCCTCGTCCACCAGCAGGTTCTCCCGGAGGCCGCTGCGGCCCAGGGTGATCGTGGGGGGATGCTCGAGCAGCAGGAGAACGTCCGGGGCGTTCCCCCGCTTTTTCAGCTCGCAGATCCGCATCTGCAGGTCCAGGGCTTCGGAAAACGGCAATCTTCCCAGCCATGCGGCCAGGCATTCGACGGCGGCCACGGGGCGCTCAGATATGGATGGCCGCCCCCGCATAGAGCGCATGGGCCGCCTCCATGAGTCCTTCGGAAAGGGTGGGGTGCGGGTGGATCAGGGCCGAAAGGTCGGCCGCCCTCCCCTCCAGGCCGATGACGGCGGTCCCTTCCGAAATCAGTTCGGTGACGCGCGGGCCGATCATGTGCACCCCGAGGATCCGCCCGTGCTCCTTCTCGCCGACGATTTTGACGAACCCGGCGCTGTCCCCCAGGATCGTCCCCTTGCTCACGCCCGCGAAGGGAAACCGGGCGGCGATCACGTCGAACCCCCGCCCGGCGGCCTCCTTTTCCGTGAGCCCCACGCTGGCCACCTCCGGCTCGCAGAAGGTGCAGTTCGGAACCAGGTCGTAGTTTATGGGGGGGACCCGCCCGCCGGCGATCGATTCCATCGCCGCCATTCCCTCGCGGGACGCCAGGTGGGCCAGGGCCGCCGTCGGGACGACGTCGCCGATCGCGTACACGCCCTCGACCCCGGTCCGCATCCGGCCGTCGACCGGTATGAAGCCGCGTTCGGTTTTCACGCCCGCCCGCTCCAGGCCCAGATCGCCCGTGGCCGGGGTGCGCCCCACGGCCATCAGCCCCTTTTGCGCCTCGATCCCCTCCCGCCTCCCCTCCGAATCGACGATCTCGGCATGGACCCTTTCCTCCCGCACCTCCAGTTTTTCCAGCCGGGCGCCGGTGAGGATGCGGATCCCCCGCTTGGCCAGGATTTTGCGGAGTTCGCCGGAGATCTCCGGATCCTCGAGCGGAAGGATGCGGGGCAGCATTTCCACCACCGTGACCCTGGCCCCGAAACGGGAGAAGATGGACGCGAACTCGATGCCGATGGCGCCCGCCCCGACGACAAGGAGGCTTTCCGGAACCCGGTCCAGGTCGAGGATCTCCTTGTGGGTGAGAATGTACCGGCCGTCCGGTTCCATCCCGGGAATGTCCTTGTTGACCGATCCGGTGGCGATGATGATGTTGCGGGCGCGGATCTCCCGCGCCTCCTCGCCGCGCACCTCCACGACGCCGCGGGCGCCCAGGCGGCCGGTCCCCCGAAACGTCTCGACCTTGTTCTTCTTCAGCAGGAACCCGACCCCGGCGGAGAGTTTCTTGATCAGGCGGTCCTTGCGCGCCCGCACGAGGGCGAGGTCCAGCCGCACGTCGTCGCAGAGGACGCCGAATTCCTTCCCCTCGCGCGCCCGCCCGTAGAGCCCGGCGGACTCGACGAGGGCCTTCGTGGGGACGCACCCCCAGTGCAGGCAGGTGCCGCCGAATCGGGAATACGGCTCGACCAGGGCCACGCGCAGCCCCAACTGGCTCCCCCTGATCGCCGCCACGTATCCGCCGGGCCCGCTCCCGAGGACGGCGACATCGAATGTGCTCGCTGGATCGCTCAAGGTTCCTCCCCTGTGGCATCGAAGTGGGTGATCGGCCCGGGCCGGACCCGGGCCTCTATAAGCCATGGGATGTCAACGGTTTGATAGTACATTGGGCGGAAGGCCGCAGTCAATGCCCCGATACAGCCTTGGGAGCGCGCCGGGGGTGTGATACCTTCTTGGAATGCGCGACGACCTGTACGAGAGAATAGGGGCGCTGCGGGCCGGGGGCCGGCGCGCGGTCCTGGCCATCGTGATCGCCCACCGGGGCGCGAGCCCGCGCAAGGACGCGGCCAAGATGCTCCTGGGCGAGGACGGGTCGCGATACGGGAGCGTGGGCGGCGGGCTGGTGGAGGAGGAGGTCTGCCGCGAGGCCGCGCGCCTCATCGAGAGCGGGAAATCGCGCCTGATGACGTTCGACCTGTCCGGGATCGATCATGACGAGCGCGCGCTCGTGTGCGGAGGTTCGATGCAGATCTACCTCGAAGCCATTCTCCCCGACCCCTCGCTCTTCATATTCGGGGCGGGGCACGTGGCCGGCGCGGTGGCGGCCGCCGCCGGTCCCCTCGGGTTCCAAATCACGATCCTGGACGACCGCGAGAAATACGCGTGTGCCGGGCGCTTTCCCGGCGCCGAGGTCCGGCTCGTCGGCGATTGGGAAACGGAACTCGGGCGGCTCGCGCCGCCCGAATCCTCCTATTTCTTCATCGCCACCCAACGGCCGAAGACCGACCGCCTCTGCCTCCGCTTCGCGGCCGGGACCTCCGCCCGCTATATCGGAATGCTGGGGAGCCTGGCGAAGACCGACATCCTCTTCGACGCCATGCGGCGGGAGGGGGTGGCGATGTCCGAGCTCGAGAGGGTGTGCATCCCCGCGGGCCTCGATATCGATTCCGAGACGCCGGAGGAAATAGCCGTCAGCGTTGCTGCGGAACTGGTGGCGGCCAGGAAGAACCTGGATCTCCGGAGGATGCGGGAGGCGGTGCGCGGGGTCAAAAGCGGGGGGGCCGGGGCCGGCGCCGCCGCCCGGAATCAGCCGAGCAGCTGATCCATGCGGTAGATCATCCCCTCGCGGGTGTAGGCCGACAGCTCCACCACCCCCGTGTCCATCCGGATGGCGTCCTCCGGGCACGCTTCCACGCAGAATCCGCAGAATACGCACACCCCCAGGTCGATATCGAACGCGACCGGCATCTTTTCGACGTCGGGATCGGGGTGCTGCCCCGCAGTGATGTGGATGCAGTGGGCCGGGCAGATCGTTTCGCACATCATGCAGGCCACGCATCGGGGCGACCCGTCGGGGCGCCGGACCAGCCGGTGGCGCGTGCGCAGCCTCGGCGGAAAGGGGCGCCGTTCCTCGGGGTACTCTATGGTGACCGTGTTCCCCTTCCCCGCCCCTATCCCGGTGCCGCGCAGGACATGCCGGGGAAAATTGACCAGGAAGTGCCGGGCGGTCAGCATCAGCCCGCGGGCGGCCTCCACCAGGTAGAGGGCTTCCAGAACGCCGAGCGGTCTCTGTTTAGGGTTGTCCATGTCTCCCCCGTTGACGATCGGCCTCACGCCTCCTCGGCCGCGCCCCTGGTCTGCTCCATCGCCTGCCGGACCGAGTCCGCGTGAGACTCCTCCTGGCCGGCAAAGGCCAGCAGGACCTGCTTCCCCTGAGTCTCTTCAAACTGCTCCGCGAAGGTGCGAAAGAATTCGGCCGAGGCGCGGCCGAGCGCCTGAACCAGCCCCAGCGATGCCCGGGCGTCCATCCGGAATTCCCCGTCCCTTTCGTAACCCGCCAGGTCGGGGCAGAGCGCTGCGAACCGCCGCGGCTCGAGGTGCAGGAAGACCGGAGCGCTTTCCAGCTCCTTTTCCTGCCGCAGGATCTCGTCGAGCCTTCCGCTGAGCCCGGCGATCTGGCGCTCCTCCTCCTCCACCATGCGGGCCCAGACTCTCTTCCCCTCCGGGTCCTGGTTCCGCCTCTCCGCCGACCGGTAAAAGTCTGCGAAGCGGGAGGCCACGTCGAGCGCCATTCGGACCGCATCGCGCGCGAAGATCCTGTCGGTGTCGTGCTTGGGCCCCTCGCGGGGAGTGCGTTCCGCGAGGCAGTCCTCGCACAGGCCGTAGGTCTGGAACACGCTGTCGACCGGCTGGAACCGGTAATTCCGGAGAACCTCCTCCTGGATCCGCTCCAGTTCGGGGCAGACGAACTCGATCGCCCTGTGGCACTTGGTGCAGACGATGTGGTGATGGCGCGGATGCCGGTAGTTGTGTTCGAACCGGGTCAGGCCGTCCCCCAGCGTGATTTCCCGGGCTATGCCGCAGGCGGTGAGGGACTTGAGGGTGCGAAATACGGTGACCACACCCACCTTGCGGTCCCGTTTCTTGACCAGGGCGTAGATATCCTCGACGCTCAGGTGCCCCTCGGTGCTGAGGAAGGTCTCCAGGATCAGGTCCTTCTGGTAGGTTTTTTTCAGTCCATTCCGGCGCAGGTAGGAATAAAAAAGCTCGGTCTCTTCCTTCAGTTTTCGCATGGACATCGGGTTCGTTCCTCCCTGATTTCGGGACTCCATCATAGCACTTACTTTGCAAATGATCTTCAACAAAGTGTTAAAAGCCGTGTTTGCAGTTTATACCGGCGAGCTGCTGGGGGAGAGGCGTCTGGCCAGGAAGGTAAAGCTGATGCGGTGGCGCTCATCCCGCTCGATGGAAAAGCCCTGGGACAGCAGCAGGCGGCGCAGTTCCTGTTCGTCGAAGAAGCCGAAGCGGATGAAGCGCTCCAGGATGTAGGCCAGTCCGGCCGAGCGCTCGGGCCGGATGGTCGTCTGCACCGACAATCCCCCCGCGGGCCGGGTCACGCGGGCGATCTCCGCGAGAGCCTTTTCCGGCCGATCGAACAGGTGCAGGGCGCCGCAGCAGTTCACGTGCGAAAAGACGCCGTCCGCGAAGGGGAGGGCGAACGCCGAGGCCCGGACCAGCTGGATGTTGGAGATTCCCTCCTCGGCGATCCGCCGCGCGGCCTGACGCAGCATGGGGCGGGAAAGATCGAGCCCGATGACGATTCCGCCCAGGCGGCGCGCCAGGGGGCGCGTAAAGACCCCCGGGCCGCAGGCCAGGTCCATAGCCGGACCGTCCCCCCGCTCCCCGGCGAGGCTCAGCACGGTCTCCATTTCCCGGGAGAAGGAGCGGGAACTGGCGAGGAAATAGCCCAGGTGCCTCCAGGAGTTTTCGTAGACCGAGACGACCGCCCGCGACTGCATGAGGCGCTGGAAGGGAGTGATCACCTCGCCGGGATCCTCCCCGATCATGTCGAGGACCCCCTCCTGCGAATCGAAGCCGGAGCCGCAGGCCGGGCAGGACAGCCCGTCGGGACGGAGTTCGAGCCGGTCGGCCGAGCATCGCGGGCAGCGCATGTAGGGGAGAATCCGCGAGAGCATGCGCCTCACCCGGCCGTCTGCGTGAGGATCTCGGGGCCGTTTTCGGTGACCGCGATCGTGTGTTCGAAATGAGCGGAGGGGCTGCGGTCGCAGGTCACGACGGTCCAGCCGTCCGGCAGGATTTCCACCTCCTCCCCTCCCTGGTTGACCATCGGC
Organism: Acidobacteriota bacterium; assembly: GCA_012729555.1. Lineage (NCBI taxonomy): Bacteria > Pseudomonadati > Acidobacteriota > Acidobacteriota bacterium. The sequence continues at coordinate 15,582 of JAAYCX010000057.1, read as the reverse complement.
TCGACGGCCAGCACCAGCCCCGCCTTCAGCCGGATGCCCCTGCCATTGGAGACATAGTTCAATACCATCGGGTCCTCGTGCAGGCTGCGGCCGATCCCGTGTCCGCCGAATTCCCTGACCAGGGAAAAGCCGGCCGACTCCGCGTGCACCTGGATGGCGCGCGAAAGGTCCACAAGGTGATTCCCCGGCAGCATCTGCTCGATGCCGCGGTAAAGACACTGCTCCGTCACTTCGAGCAGCCGCGCGGTATCCCCCGCGAGGGGCGGGACGCCGACCGTTATCGCGCTGTCGCCGTAATAGCCCTTGTAGAGCACGCCGAAGTCCATCGAAACGATGTCCCCCTCCTTGATCTCGTAATCGCCGGGGATGCCGTGCACCACCTGGTGATTGACCGAGGTGCAGAGGGACCCGGGATACCCCCGGTAGTCCTTGAAGGCGGGAACGGCGCCGTTTCTCGCCGTCGCCGCCTCCGCCGCCCGGTCGAGTTCGAGCGTGGTGACGCCCGCCCTGCACTTCTGCCGCACCTCGGCCAGCACTTCCGCGACGATGCGGCCGCTCGCGCGCATGATTTCGATTTCACGTTTTGATTTCAACGTTATCATCAGAGTCATCCCGTATATGGAGGGGCGTCAGCGGTCCAGTTCCCCCGCGATCATGTTGATGGAACCGAAGGTGGCCACGATGTCGGCCACCAGCCCCCCTTCCAGCATCTTGTGAAGCCCGGCCATGGCAAAAAAACAGGGGGGGCGCACCCGCACCCTGCAGGGCCGGTCGGTTCCGTCGCTGACGACGAAAAACCCGAGTTCCCCGTTGGCCCCCTCCACCGCGAAGTAGGCGTCCCCGGCCGGGGGGCGCACCCCGTGCCCGTCCATGACGAGCATGAAATGGTTCATGAGCCCCTCGATGTTGGCGTAGGTATCGGCCTTGACCGGAAGCGCCGTCCGCTTCTCGCGGGCCATGACCCGGTCGTAGACGGCGCGTTCCGCCCCGCCCAGCGTCGGCGGCAGGGTGCACTCGATGCCGACGAGTCCTGCCGTGCGCCCCCGCTTCGCCCTGTCCACCAGCTCGAACGATTCCACGACCTTCTCCTTTTCCCCCGCCCGCACCGGGCCGCCGGGAAGCCGGTCGAGGCACTGCCGGATGATGCGCATGCTCTGCCGCATTTCCTCCATCCGCACGAGATACCGGTCGTAGGTGTCCCCCCTTTCCCCCAGGGGCACCTCGAAATCGACCCGGTCGTAGACGAAATAGGGGAAATCCCTGCGAACGTCGTAATCGATCCCCGACGCGCGCCCGACGGGGCCCGTTATCGAGTAGCCGAGGGCGTCCTGCCGGGAAAGGGCGCCCACGTCCCGCATCCGGTCGACGAAGATCCGGTTGCGCGTCAGCAGCCGGTCCACTTCCCCGATTTCCCGCGCGACGGCGTCCAGCGTCCCGGGAAGATCCTCGGCCAGCCCTTCGGGGAGGTCGGCCTTGACGCCGCCGATCCTCCCGTAAGACACCGTCAGCCGCGCGCCCGTGACCCGCTCCACGATGTCGTAGAGGTATTCGCGCGCCTTCATCAGGTAGAGGAAGGCCGTCATGGCGCCCAGCTCCATGGCCGTGGCGCCGATGCAGGTCAGGTGGTCCGTGATGCGCGAGATTTCGCTCATGAGGACGCGGATGTACCCGGCGCGCTCGGGCACCTCGATCCCCATCAGCTTTTCGACGGCGGCGCAGTAGCCGAAATTGTTGATCAGCGGCGAGACATAGTTCAATCGGTCGGTGTAGGGAATGGCCTGGCTCCAGGTGGAGTCCTCGCACTTCTTTTCGAAGGCGCGGTGGAGGTAGCCGATTTCGGCCTCCACCCTCAGGACCTTCTCCCCTTCCAGCTCGGTGACGAGGCGGATGACCCCGTGCATGGCCGGGTGGGAGGGGCCGATGTTGAGCCGCATGCTGCGCGTTTCCGTGCCGCCGGGGGAGGAGGCCATGGCATCACCTGAGGAGGACGGGCCGCTGGCGGCCGATCTTGGTCTGAAGCTTCATGATTCCTTCCAGGACCGCCTCGGGCCGGGGGGGGCAGCCCGGAATGTAGACATCGACGGGAACTATGGTATCGATCCCCTGCACGGTCGCGTAGTTGTCGTAGAACCCCCCCGTGCACGTACAGACGCCGAAGGCGACCACCCACTTGGGTTCGCACATCTGGTCGTACACCCGCCGCAGCACGGGGGCGATCTTGTGGCTGATGGTGCCCACCACCAGCAGCACGTCCGCCTGCCTGGGAGAGAAACGGGGCAGGCCGGCTCCGAACCGGTCCATGTCGTAATGGCCGCTCGCGGTCGACATGTATTCCATCCCGCAGCAGGCGGTGACGAACGGGTAGACGAAGAGGGAATATTGCTGAGCCCAGGCCACCACGCGTTCGACGCCGGAGGCGACCGGGCCCGGCCGGTCGCCGGAGTGCGGTTTCATTCCGGCCTCCCGGGGGGGCGCCGCTGCTCCATTTCCACCTCGACGAAGGAAAGCCGCCCCTCGAGAGCGGCCGGGCGTTTTCTCAGTCTCACGCGGGCGAGGGCTACGGGGAAATTCCCGAGGACCTTGCGGGCGAGGGCCCAGGCGAGGGTTTCGACCAGCCGGTAGGGCCGCTCCGCGGCCGTCTCCTCGACACAGTCCAGGATCCGGCAGTAGTCCATGGAGAGCGCGAGATCGTCCGTCTCGGCCGCGGCCCTGAAGCTGCCGTACAGCTCCAGGTCCGCCCGGCATTCCTGCGGCGCCTCCCGCTCCTCCTCGCTGACGCCGATGCGGGCCAGCAGCCTCACATCGGCCAGCGTCATGCGGTCCCGGTCTTCCAAGAATGTACCCCTTAGCCCCGCGCGCCTTCCAGGCGCCGGGCCGATCGCGCATCGGCCGGCACCTTCGGGTCGTCCAGCGCCCGCGGGGCGCTATCGATCATTGCCCGTCTTTCCGGGCCCGGCTTTGGCGCGCGCTGCGGATGAAACGCGCCACGGCGGAGGGAATCTCCCTTTTCTGGTTGGCGAAAAACTCCTCGACGGGCCCCGGCCGGCATGCGGCGATGCGCGCGAGCGAACGGACGGCCGTGGCGCGCACGACACGGTTGGGATCTTCCAGGCGCTCGGCCAGGCTCCCGACGAGGTCGCGCGCGCCGTCGTCGCACCGGCACCCCAGGCTCCCCAGGATGTAGACCAGGTGCCAGCGCACGTAAGCCGAGTCGTCGGCGAGCGAGTGCGTGAGGCGGACGAGGATGCGGAGCAGCCGGCCCGGATGCCGGTCGGCCACCTGGCCCAGGGTCGCCGCGGCGCGGTCCCGGACGCAGCGGTCCCGGTCCTCGAGCATGCCGGCGAGTTCCTCCAGCCGGCGCGGGTTGTCCAAAACCACCCTCAGGACATCCGAGGCCCGGAGCTTGGACAGAGGGACGGCCCTTTTCCTGCTGCCCCCGCAGACGCGACGATGTGTTCTGGACTCAGTCATAATCGGGTGCTTCGTAAGGGCGCGTCCCGGGGGATTCCTCCCTCGCCCGCGGCCGTCGCCTGTGTTGATCGTTTCCCGCCGGAACATCCCGCGGATCGGGCCTCAGCGGCAGTATGCCCCGAGGCGAAAACCTTGTCAATCGTTCTGCCCGCCGTCCTGCAGCACCGCCAGCTGCCCGCGGTAGCGTGTCCTCACCGAAATGAAATCCGGGTGCTCGATCCGGAGTTCATCGGCGATCTGGCTGATCTCGTTGTCCTCGACGGTGGACACCGAACCGTCGGCGGCGGCCACGGCATAGATGCAGTCGAGGAGGTGCATCTTTTCCTCGTGGGTGGCGATCGCGTTGAACTCGCGCGTTACGAGATAATTTTCGGTCGCGCCGAACAGGATGTTCTGCGTCTTGGCCAGCTGGATGACAAACGCCGCCTGTTCGTCCGGAAGCCCCCCCTGCCGGCTCACGATCCTCTCCATCACGCCGGTTTCCTCGGGGCTGATCTCCAGGTCCGCCCTGGCCGCGCGGCTGAGCAGGTAGGCGAAGGCGGCGAGAAACTTGGCGCGCGCGGGTTCCAGCTGATCGAGGGCCTGGATGATCTTCCGGACCGTGGCCGTTTCCGGCGAGGAGGGGTCCTCGGACCGGGCGCCGCGCCGAAACAGGTCGAATAGGGACATAAGGGTTCGTTCCACGGGCTTCGGGAAAAATTTGATTATAGCAGCTGGCGGCCCGATTTCAAACCGGCTGCGGCGCGCCCGCGCTGTCGGCCGGCGCCGCTTTGTGCTATAACCTCCTCTGGCGCCGGTGAGATGTCCGGCGCGGAGGACGGATCCAGTGAAAATCGGCATCACCTGTTACCCGACCTACGGCGGGAGCGGTATCGTGGCGACCGAACTCGGAAAGGAGCTCGCCGACCGGGGGCATGACATCCATTTCATCAGCTACGCCCTCCCCCAGCGCCTCAACGCGGCGCGCGCGAACATCCAGTTCCACGAGGTGGAGGTCACCACCTACCCCCTTTTCGATCATGCCCCCTACACCCTGGCGCTGGCCGCCAAGATGGCCGAGGTCGCCGCCGACCACCAGCTGGACCTGCTGCACTGCCATTACGCCATCCCCCACTCCGTCAGCGCCTACCTGGCCAAGGCGATGCTCCTGCCGCGCAGGCTCCGGGTCGTGACCACCCTGCACGGGACCGACATCACCCTGGTCGGCGCGGACCGTTCCTACCTGCCGATCACGCGCTTTTCGATCGACCGGTCGGACGGCGTGACGGCCGTCAGCGCCTACCTGGCCGAGGCCACCCGGCGCAGCATCGGGACCTCGCACGAGATCGAAGTCATCCCCAATTTCATCGACTGCGGGATATACGCGCCCGGCGACAGGACGGCGCTGAAGAGCCACTTCGGCCCCGGCGGGGAGAAGATCCTGATCCATGTCTCCAATTTCCGCCCCGTCAAGCGGCCGGTGGGGGTCGTGGAGATTTTCGCGCGCGTCGAGAAGGAGATTCCCGCCACCCTCCTGATGGTGGGAGACGGCCCCGAACGGGGGCGGGCGGAATGGGCCGCGCGCGAGGCGGGATTGCAGCGAAAGGTGCATTTCCTGGGCAAGCAGGACAGCATCGAGCAGTGGATCGGAGCGTCCGATCTCCTGCTCCTTCCCAGTCAGACGGAGTCGTTCGGGCTGGTGGCGCTCGAGGCGATGGCGTGCGGCGTCCCGGTGGTGGCCAGCCGCGTGGGCGGCCTCCCGGAGGTGGTTACGGACGGCGAAGACGGGTTCCTTGTGGATGCCGGGGATATCCCCGCCATGGCCGAGCGCGCCCTCCGCGTCCTGGCCGACGACACCCTCGCCTCCCGCATGGGGCGGAGCGGGCGCCTCAAGGCGCTCGAGCGCTTCTGCGCCTCCCGCATCCTCCCGATGTACGAGGCGCATTACCGCAGGGTGCTGCAATCGGGATGATCCTCCCCGGGCGGCGGCCCGCGCCGCCGCCCGGCGCGCCTAACGGGGCAAGGCGACGCGCAGCTCCTCCGTGAGCTCGAAATCCAGCGCCTGTTCCGCTTCGAGCTTGACTTCGTCGCCGCGGGTGGCCATCACGGTGGCGCCCCCCGCCCCGGCGCCGGCGGCGGCCCCGATCGCCGCTCCCTTCCCGCCTCCGGCGATGGCGCCGATAACGGCGCCGAGCCCCGCCCCGATCCCCACCTTGGCCGCGTCCTTCTTGGTGCTGGCCTGGGCTTCGAAGGTCCGGAGCGCCGTCTGCAGGGCGTAGCTGGAATCACGCGCCGACACCCTCACCAGCTGCAGGGAAAGGGTGGCGCGCCCCTGTACCCGGCCCGCCCTCTGGACGTGCGACACCTTCCCGTCCAGCGCGCTCCCCCGGGGGATGGCGATCTCTCCGTCGATGACGAGGTCCTGGTCGAGAATGGCGCGGAAGCCGTCGCCGGTCAGGTTGACGGCCGAATCGAGCGGGTCCTGCAACCGCGCCTGCAGGAGGGTTCCCGCCGGGATCACGGCGTACCTCGGCTCCGGCGGTTTGGGGGCCGGGGGGGCTTCCTGTACCGTGGCCTGCCGCGCCGGCAGGGGCTCGACCGGAGGCGCCGCGGGTTCGGGCGGGGCGGGCGCCGGAACCTCTGCCTCCGCCCTGCGCGCCGAGGGCGCCGCCCTGGCGGGCTTCGGCGCCCTCGGGGCGGGCTCGGCCACGGGCGCCGGCTCGGGCCGGGGCGCCGGGGCCGGGGCCGGGGCGACGGCGGGTTCGCTCACCGCCGGCGGCTCGGGCGCCGGGAGCGTCTCCCCGGCGCTTTCGTTCCTGTTTCTGCTGCATCCCGTCGCCCCCAGCGCGAGCGCCAGGAAGATCCCTGTCGTCAGTTTCATACGATCCTCCATCCTGTAATGATGCCCGATACCCTTAGATGCCCGGGCGCCCCCTTAGGTTTCATCCGGGCCGCGCACCGGTGCGCCCTCTCGATATGAAAAAAGGATACCACGCCGACGAGGATTCCCGTAAGGGCGCCCATCCCCGTAAATTGTTGCATCCATGCCGACGATCTATAGTAGTATCTCGTCGAATCCGTGCCGAAACCTTGTCGGTCCGACGGCCATAAAGATTTTTTGCCGATGAAAGCGAGGTGCTTCCGTGGAGCAGCAGGTGCTGAAAAAGGGCTATGAAAATCGGATGGTGATCATTCTCTCCCTGGCATTCGGCTTTGTCATGTTCGACCGCCTGGCCATCGCCAATCTGCAGACCTTCATCATGGAGGACCTGAACATCACCTACACCCAGCTCGGGCTGGCGACTTCGGTGTTCTCGTTTTCCTGGTCCATCATCGGCCTGTTCGGCAGCTACATCGCCGACACCCGGGTGTCGCGCAAAAAACTGCTGGCGATCCTGGTCTTCTGCTTTTCGGTCTGTTCCATGCTCACGGGCCTGGTGACGGGATTCGCGATGCTCCTTGCGGTGCGCCTGCTGATGGGGGCGTTCGAGGGGCCGGTCATGCCCGTTTCCCAGAGTTTCATCATTCCCCAGTCGTCCCCCCACCGGAGGGGAATGAACATGGGATTGATGCAGGTTTCGGCGGTCGGTTTGATCTCGTCGATGCTCGGCCCCCTCATCCAGGTCGCCCTGGCCGAATCGATCGGTTGGAGGGCCGCCTTCGTCGTCACGATCATCCCGGGGATCGTCATTTCCCTCCTGATCTGGAAATTCCTGGTGAATCCGGTCACGTCCATTAACGTCCATGAAACCGGAGCGGAAAAACCCAAAGAGAAGATCAACTATCTCGAAATCTTCAGGAACAGAAATGTGATTCTGTCGATCATCGGGACGCTCTTTCTGCTCTGCTGGTACTTCTGCGTTCTCACCTACGGGCCCGGCTACCTGACGAAAGTCAAAGGGCTCACCGACACCCAGATGAGCTGGGTGATGTCCAGCTTCGGGGTCGGGGCCATTCTCTGGGGAGTGCTGATTCCGCGCCTGTCCGACAGGTACGGCCGCAAGCCGTTGGTCGCGATCGCCTCGCTTTTGGGCGTGATCGCCCCCCTCGGCATGGTCTACGCTCCCGCCAGCGTCCCGCTCCTCATGTTCATCGCATTCATCGGCTGGGGCGGCACGGGAGTCAACGCCCTGATGCAGTCCACCATTCCGGCCGAATCGGGCGACCCGCGCTTCGTTTCGACCATCATCGGCTCCAACCAGCTGACGGGCGAGTTGCTCGGAGCCACGCTGGGCGCGATCCTGTGCGGCATCGTGGCCGACAAATACGGGCTCACGGCGGTCATGTACATCTGTGCGGCCTGTATCGGCGTCTGCTTTTTGGTCGGCCTGTTTTACCGCGAATCCGCCCCGCTGGTGGTCGCCCGGAGAAAGGCCGCCGCCTGACGGATGAGGAAGCGTGAAACGACGCGAAGAACTGGCGGGGCTGACGCTCGCCGAAATCGGATCGCTGATCGAGGGACTCGACCCCCCCGGGCTTGATCGGGTGCTGCCGGCGCTCGAGACCGACCCCCGGGCCGGGGTGCGGCGCCTGGCCGCGAGAGCCCGCGCCCGCGCCCTCGCGCGAGCCAGGGAGCTCCAGCGGCTCGCCGCGATGCGGCGCTTCGAGTGCGAACTCCGCCTGGAGGGCTACCGCCTCATCGCCGGGGTGGACGAAGCGGGGATGGCGCCGCTGGCTGGGCCGGTGGTGGCCGCGGCCGTCATCCTTCCCGAAGGGTACCTGCTGGAGGGGCTCGACGACTCCAAGAAAATCCCGAGCGCGCAAAAACGCGGCGCGCTCGCCTCGAGGATCCGGGCCGACGCCGTCTGCTGGAACTCGGGCCGGGCGGAACCGGAGGAGATCGACGCGCTCAACATCTATCGCGCGGGGCTCCTGGCCATGCAGCGGGCGCTTTCCGGCCTGGCCTGCCCGCCCGATTTCGCCCTGGTGGACGCACGCACGATCCCCGCCGCCGGGTGCCCCCAGCGCGGGCTCGTCCACGGCGACTCCCTCTCGCTCAGCATCGCGGCGGCCAGCGTGATCGCCAAGACCCTGCGCGACGGGGAGATGGAGGAAATGGACCGGCTGTACCCGGGGTACGGGTTCGCCTCCCACAAGGGGTACCCGACCCCCGAGCACCTCGAGGCGCTCGAGCGGCTCGGCCCGCTGCCGATCCACAGAAAAAGCTTCGCCCCCGTGCGCGCGGCGCTCGGGGGCGAAGCGGTACAGAAAAACCTATTCTGACACGGGCGGGGACGATTACGGTTTCAGCACCGCCTTCATCACCTTTCCCTTTTCGGCGTCCTCGACCGCTTCGTTGATCTTGTCGAACGGGTAGAAGGTCAGCAGGCGGTCGAAGGGGAACCGGCCGAGCCGGTAGAATTCGATCAGCTGGGGAATGAAGAGCTCGCTCACGCTGTCCCCCTCCACGACGCCCTTGATGGTGCGCCCGTCGAGAATGGTCTGCATCTCCAGCTTCGCCTCCACCCCGACGGGGGCCACCCCGATCAGGCCGCAGACGCCCCCCATCCGGAGGCAATCGACCGACTGCCGGAACACCGCGGGAATTCCGGTGCATTCCAGGGTGTACTGGGCCCCGCCGCCGGTCAGCTTGCGGATTTCCTCCACCGCGTCCGCCTGCGACGAATTGATGACGTCGGTAGCGCCGAATTCCTTGGCGAGCTGGAGCCGCCCCTCCTGGATATCGACCGCGATGATGCTCGTGCAGCCCGAGATCACGGCCGCCATGATGGCGCTGAGGCCCACGGGGCCGATCCCGAAGACGACGATGTTCGATCCCGGTTCGGGTTTCAGCGAATTGAAAACGCCGCCCGCTCCGGTCTGGATGCCGCAGCCCATCGGGCTGAGGATCTCCAGCGGCACGTCCGGCCGCACCTTGACCGTGTTGCGCTCGGTCACCAGGGCGTGGGTGGCGAAGGTGGACTGGCCGAAGAAGGAGCCGTAGACGGTCTCCCCCCCCTTTTTCATGGTCGCGGTCCCGTCGCTGCGGCGCCCGCCGAAATTCAACCGTCTGAACTCGGTGCACCAGCCCGGCCGGGCCATCGTACACGCGGGGCAGACACCGCAGGACATGTAGCTGGTGGCCACGTGGTCGCCCGGTTTCACCTTGGTCACCTGGGCTCCGACCTTCTCGACAATTCCGGCGCCCTCATGCCCGAACACGCCGGGAAGGGGTATGGGCAGGTACTGCATGCGCGCCACCAGGTCCGTATGGCAAAGGCCGGAACTGACGATGCGCACCAGGATCTCGTCATCCCTCGGCTCGTCCAGTTCGATCTCCTCGAGGAGAAACGGTCCACCCTTTTCGCGCACTACGGCTGCTTTGATCTTCATCTCAAACCTCCCAATAGACGTTTTTGCCGGCTGCCGCCCGAACCCGGTATCTGGCGGTTATCAAGACCGGAGCACTGTTGGTGCAGCGTTTTACTTATAGGACATTCCGCAGGGAGACTCAAGCATTGATTGACACGCGCGCCCGGCCGGTTAAACTTATAGCCGTGGAGGATACAAACGAATTCTGCAAGGGTTTGCAGCGACCGCAAAGAGAGGGAAAATGAAGATCAAAGCTTTGGTTGTCCTGATGCTGACGGTGTTTCTCCTCCCCGCGACCGGGGTCCGGGCGGGGGAGGAAAATGTGGTGCTCCCGGAAATCCCCCGGATCTCGGTGGAAGACCTCAAACAAATGGTCGACGAGGGGGGGGACTTCGTCGTGGTGGACGTGCGGGACGCCGGCAGTTACACCGCCGGCCACATCAAGGGGGCCGTCAACATCCATTACGATTCCACCGCCGATCCCATGGAGCGGCAGATGATGCTTCTGGCCCTGCCGATGGACAAGCTGATCGTCACCTACTGCGACTGCACCGATGACGCCAGCAGCGCCACCATCGCCGACGAGCTGTACATCCTCGGCTACGAGCGGGAAAAGATCAAGGTGCTGAGCGGCGGTTCGCTGCGCTGGGTGGAACTCGGTTACCCCATGGTGCCGAGCAACTGACCTCCTGAAACACGCAAGGCGGCGGGAACGCGTTCCCGCCGCCCTGCTCTTCACTCCCCGGGATCCGCAAGCCCGCGATCCCGGAACTCTACACTCCCCAACCCGCTCCGGCCTTGGCCACGGAAGCACCCGAGACGTCCACGATCGCGGCTCCGCCGTCCACGAGCAGGAACGCGCCGTTGATGAAGGAGGCGTCGTCGCTGGCGAGGAAGGAAACCGCGCCGGTGATCTCCTCCGGCATCGCGCCGCGGCGCAGGGGCACGCTCTCGGTCAGCACTTCGAAGGCGTCCTTCTTGATGGCTTTCGACAACCCCGCCATCGCGTTCACCAGCATCTCCGTCCTGGTGGCGCCGGGGGCTACCAGGTTGCTCCGGATCCCCTTCGGCCCGTATTCGAGGGCCGCCTGCCGCGCCAGCTGCATCAGGCCCCCCTTGGAGGCGCAATAGGCCGGCATCGAGGGGAGGCAGCGCACGCCCGCCAGCGAGGCGATGCTGACGATCGATCCGCCCCCCTGCTGGATCATGTGGGGGATGGCCGCCCGCATGCAGTAGAAGGGGCCGTTCAGGTTGACGTCCAGGATCTTCTTCCAGAGGTCGATGTCGATGTCCACGATGCTCCCGCCGGGATCGATCCCCGCGTTGTTGACCAGGATGTCGATCTTGCCGCCGAAGTCCACCGTGGCGTCCACCATCTTCTGCACGTCTTCCCATTTGGTGACGTCGCCGGCGCAGGCCTTGGCCATGCCGGGCTTCAGGTTCTGGACCACCTCGTCGAGGAGTTCGGCCCGCACGTCGCTGATGACGATCTTGGCCCCGTCGTCCACGAACCGTTTTGCGATCGCGGCGCCGATGCCCCTGCCGCCTCCCGTGATCAGTGCCACTTTACCGTCAAGTCTCATGAGTAGTATCTCCTAATGATGTTTCCTTTGATGGAGCCTCCCGTGGTACAGAGCCTGCGGTGCCTAGCGACAACAGCGGCTCATCGTGCTCGCTCGCGATTATAAACCCATTGCAAAGCGCGACTCAAGGCATGAAATGGGCGGCGGCGGGCCCGGAGGGGGCGCACGCGGGTCAGGATCCCGGGTGGGAGGGGCGTGCTGGAGTCTGGCGTCCCCAACGGGATTCGAACCCGTGTTGCCGCATTGAAAGCGCGGTGTCCTAGGCCGTCTAGACGATAGGGACGCGTCCAAAAAGCGTCACATTCTCGCATGTTTTCCACGGCATTTCAAGGCTTGCCACCGGCAAAATCCTTCGCCCCCGCATTTTTCACCCCCCGCACGTCTGCGGCCGCCGCGCGGCCCCGCCCCCCTTTTGGCATTTGCGGACCGGGCGGGTATAATGATCGAAGGATCGATGAAAACAAAACAACCGGAGGTATCGCCATGACCCGATCGTGGATAGCAGCAGCAGCCATTCTCCTGATTCTCGCTCCCCTCTCGCTGGCGCAGGAAAAGGAACAGGAGCGACTGGAACAATGCGGCATGGTTATGAAGGAAATCCTGGACGTGCCCGACGCCATCCCGGCCGAACTGCTCGACAAGGCGGAATGCGTCGTGGTCTTTCCATCGGTAAAGAAATTCGCCATCGGAATCGGCGCCAGCTACGGCAGGGGGGCCATGATCTGCCGCGGCGGGGCCGATTACACCGGTCCCTGGGGGGTCCCGGCCCTGTACGCCCTCGAGGGGGCGAATGTCGGCTTCCAGCTCGGCGGGCAGGCCACGGATTTCGTGCTCCTGATCATGAACAGCAAGGGGGCCAGATCGGTGCTCAACAGCAAGGTCAAGCTGGGCGCCGATGCCGCGGCCGCCGCCGGCCCCAAGGGGCGCACCGCGACCGCCGCCACCGATGTGGTCCTGAAGGCCGAAATCCTCAGCTACTCCCGCTCCCGCGGGCTGTTCGCCGGCGTCTCCCTGGAAGGCTCGACGCTGCGCTCCGACGGGGGCGCGAACGAGAACCTCTACCGCAAGGAGCTCGACGCCGAGGAGATCATCCTGAAGGGAGCGGTGCCCATGCCCCCGTCGGCAAGGACCCTGGCCGACGTCCTCAACCGGAAGTCGCCGAAGAATCTTTCGGAGTAACGCGTGAAAGGCCGGGGGGGATGGTGGTGAGCCGTGCTGGATTCGAACCAGCGACCCTCTGCTTAAAAGGCAGATGCTCTGCCGACTGAGCTAACGGCCCAAACTATTCACAGACTTGACGTTACGGGTTTCCGGGGTGCCGGTCGATTCCCCTGCATTAGTGAAAATCGTAGTGGAATTCTCGACGAGCAGTTCTACAGCGTTGCGCTTGTGCTCCTGGCTGAGGTGCGCGTATCGTTGAACCATATTCAAGCTCTTCCACCCTCCCAGTTCCTGGACCGTCCGGAGATCGGCCCCCCGCATAACCAACCGGCTTGCAAACGTATGCCGGAGGACGTGCGGCGTAACGCCCGAAAGGTTAGCACGTTGACAGGCGCTTTGAAAGGCCGTTCTAAAGCTTTTGTAGGGCTCCCAGTTCTTATCCCCCCGGCGTTTACTGCCCTTGTGGACCATGAATACCTCGGGTCCGGGACCCCTGCCCTTCAGGGCTTTCAGGGCCGCTAGGACGGTCGAATTAAGGGGTACGGTCCGGGTCTCCCCGTTCTTGGCGAAGTGGTCCATTACGGTGACGTTCTTCTGCGCGAAGTCTACGCAATCCCACGTCATGGTGAGCGCCTCGGACTGCGCCCGAAGGCCCGTATGGATTGCCAGGATGATGACGCTCCGGAGGGGTTCCTCTGCCGCCTGTAGCAGCCGTGCTTCCTCTTCCTCGGTCAGGAACCGGAGCCGCCCCCGGCTTTCGGGTGCCCGCTGGTATCGGCTGGCGGGATTCACCCCCTCAAATTTGCCCCACTTGATGCAGAGATTGAACAGGGTCCGGAGCCGGGAAAGCTCCCGGTTTACCCCTACCTTGGCCCCATCGGCCAGCCTCTTTTGCTTGTACTTCTCCACCAGAAAGGGGTGGATCTCGGAAAGCATCTTATCCCCGAAAAACTCCCCCAACCGGCGCAGGATGCTCTCATATCCCGCCGTGGTCTTCGGGCGCTTGTTGGCCCGCGCCCACGCCAGAAACTCCCCTGCGGCCTTCTGGAAGGACATATCCTTACGTTTCTTGGCAATCCCGGCTTCCCCGCGCAGGATCGCGGTCCGCTTGATTGCCGCCAGTTCCAGCGCCACCTTGCGATTGATGCCTTTCCCTAATGGTAGCTGGTGCCGGGTGCCATTGATCCGGCAGTCGAGCCACCAGACATTGCCGCGCTTGTAGATGCCTTCCCCTTTTCGTGCCATACCAGCCTCCCGGGAGCCCCCGCGAAGGGGCCCCCCTCATCCCATCATTCCGCCTTCATGCTCCGCTGTAACAGCCGGAGTTTCTCCGTTGCCATGGCCATCAGGTCACAATCCTGCCGCTTCCCGGCCAGGTGAATTAACCGCGTAATCGCCTCACACGCCCGGCGCAGTTCACGGGGCGTCAGCTGGTCGATGATGAGTCTGGAATTGTCGGCGTGGTCGATCATCGCCCACCCCCTCGCCCTAGTTCAATCCGAATGTGCCGGGCGGTGTCGAAGACAACCAGGTCGGCCTCGGGCTCCGGGTCGATAGAAAGCGCCACGGTCTCCCCGGACGGAACGAATGCCGGAGCGGCCAGCCGGGCGGATGAATCCATAAGCCCAAGCCCCCCGCGCTCAAATATGCGGGCCGCCTCCGGGGTCAGGTGGTAGTCCCGGCCCCCGGTGTTGCGGATGTACCAGCGCCCGCCGGAACGCCCCGCAGAAACGATGGCGGAACGATTCCAGCCGGGCGTGGGCTCCGGCTTGACGGTCGCCGCAGTCAAACAGAATGCCGCCGCCGTGAACGCCATGCCGGAAAGTAGCCCCATGAGGAAGACATATTGCCGCCGCAGTCGGGGGATGCCGTATCGGTTCACGCTACACCCCCTTTCACGTTGCCGATGAATTTCGCCACCAGGGCCCGCTTCGCTTTGGACAGCCCCGGTTTCGTCCGGGCCATCCGGGCGACGGCCTCCCGCGCCGGTTGAAACGGCCAGCCGGGATAGCATCGGACAATGTCCCCGGGCCCGAAGGGGTCCTGGTCGGTCTTGTGAAGCAGAACCGGCTGTCCATAGCTGCAAGCCGGGTGTTCGTCGGTGAGAATCCATGAAGGGGAAATGTTGATAATCATTCGTCACCCCCTTCCGGCATCGGCACCACGACCCCAAGGGGAACCGCCACAAGCGCCTTGACGCTCTCCCGTGCCCGGTCGACGGTCTCCGTCGCGACGTCGAACAGGGTTTCCATGCCGCAGACGAAATCGTGCAGGTCGATAAACTGGGAGCCGGACGATTCGTCAACCGCCACAAGGTAGGTTTTCAGTGCCGCCAGCATGGCGACCGAAGCGGCCAGGTCGCGCTCCGCCCGGGTGATAATTTCGGCTGGCGTTTTGGTTGGTGAAGGGGTTGTGTCGCTGATAGAATTCAAACTAGCCATGCGTTGCACCTCCATGCAATGCGCGGTCAGGGTCCGTCCGGTGCTCGTAACACCTGGCGGGCCCGCTCCGTGCGGTTATTTCTTCAGTTCCTTTTCCGCCTTCTCCAAAAACCTCTGCAAAAGTTCCCTTACGAGATCGGCCATATTCCGATCCGTTTCGAGACAGTGCCGCTTTAGCCTTTTGTGGAAGTCGTCGGGAAGTGGAATGTTTAGGTGTTTCATGCAGTCGATTATATAGACAGGTGTCCATATGTCAACCCCTTTTTTCACTTTATGCCATAAAGCCGATTACCTATTGCGCCACCTCCGGCGCGGTCCATCCCCGGCTTTCGCGCGGAGTCGGCATTGATCGGGCTTTGCCGTCTGCGCCGATTCGCTTGGGGGGTTCGGATGAACTGCGAATCGTTCGCAGTTCAGGGCCGATCTTGTTAACGAAACGGTCCGACACCCCGCACGCCTCCGCAATCCTCCGGTCGCTCCAATCGGGGGATTCGTCCAGCGCGATCTTGACGCAACGGCGCTTGCCGTCTGCGCCGATGCGCTTGGGGGGTTCGGGAGAACTGGGAGATTCTCCCAGTTGGACCCTAGCGGATGCATCGGTAAGGGCAATCTTGACGCATCGGCGCTTGTCGTCC
>JAAYCX010000056.1 GCA_012729555.1 Acidobacteriota bacterium | reverse complement strand
TCGGACGGGCTGGCGGACCCCTTTTCCCCCTATTCCCAGGACCGGCTCGAACGCGCCGTTTCTTCGGCGCGGGACGGCTCCGCCGAGGAGATCTGCCGGAGGATCCTGGCCGACCGCAACGCCACGGCCCCCGCGGAGGACGACCTCAGCCTGGTGGTCATCAAGTACCAGTGAAGCAGCGGGAGGGGTGGTGGCCTGCGGCGCCCGGATCTGATACAGTTCTTCCATGAAACTGGATATCACCCTCGAAGGGGAGACGCTCGATCTCACCGCGGAGCTCCTGGAGCGCTACAACGTCCCCGGGCCCCGCTACACGAGCTACCCGACCGCGCCCGAATGGGACGACGCCTTCGGGCCCGCCGACTACGAACGCGAGCTGGGGGAGTCGGACGCCTCGGGCCGGCCGCTCTCGCTCTACATGCACCTCCCCTTCTGCGAAAGCCTCTGCCTGTTCTGCGGCTGCAACGTGGTGATCCGCAAGAACCACGACACCGCCCTCCCCTACCTCGAAACCCTCCGGAGGGAGATTGCCCGGGTCGCGCGCCGCGTCGACCGTTCGCGCCCGGTGGTGCAGTTTCACTGGGGGGGCGGGACCCCGACCTATTTTTCGCCCGCCCAGCTCGAGGACCTCTTCGCCTGCGCGCGCGGGTTCTTCACCTTCGCCCCGGACGCGGAGATCGGGGTGGAGGTCGACCCGCGGGTCACCACCCCCGAACACCTGGAGGTGCTGCGACGCCTGGGTTTCAACCGGATTTCCATGGGGATCCAGGATTTCAACCCCGAGGTCCAGGAGGCGGTCCGGCGCGTCCAGCCCTATGCCGAAACCCGGGCCCTTTACGACCGCTGCCGCGAACTCGGCTTCGAGTCGATCAACATCGACCTGATCTACGGGCTCCCGCTGCAGACGCCCGCAAGCTTCGGGGCCACGGCGGACCGGGTGATCGGGATGGGGCCCGACCGGGTGGCGATGTTCAGCTACGCCCACGTCCCCTGGCTCAAGAAGCAGCAGGGGGCGGTCGCCCCGCTGATCCCCCTGGGGATGGACAAATTCCAGATCTTCCGGACCGGGATCGGGCGCTTCACCGCCGCCGGGTACCGCTACATCGGCATGGACCATTTCGCGCGCCCCGACGACGAGCTGTGCGTCGCCCAGCGCGACCGCACCCTCCACCGGAATTTCCAGGGGTACACCACCAAGGCCGGTTCCGACCTCCTCGGGATGGGGGTGAGTTCGATCAGCGGCCTGGACCGCGCCTACGCCCAGAACCACCGGGGCCTGGAGGGCTACAGCGCCGCCGTCGGGCGCGGCGAGCTCCCCATCATGCGCGGCGTCCGGCTCGGCGACGACGACGTGGTGCGGCGGGCGGCCATCAGCCGGATCCTGTGCCACTGCGTGCTGGTCAAGGGGGAACTGGAGTCGGCATTCGGCATCCGGTTCGACGACTATTTCACCGCCGAGCTGGCGCGGCTCCGGGAACTGGAGCGGGACGGGCTGGTGCGGCTCGAGCCGGACGCGATCCGGGTGACCACCCTGGGGCGCATCTTCCTGCGCAACGTGGGGATGGTGTTCGACCGGTACCTGGCGCGGCCGAAGGACGGGCCGGTCTTTTCCAAAACGCTGTAGCCCGACCCGGGCGCGGGGGGGACAGGATGCATTCGGAAGGGGAGCGCGGGGTCCTGCTGCTGAACCTGGGTGGGCCGGAAACGCTCGAGGACGTCCGCCCCTTCCTCTACAACCTGTTCTCGGACCCGGACATCATCCGCATCGGAAACGATGCGCTCCGCAAAATGCTGGCCTGGACGATCGCGACCGCGCGCCAGCGGAAGTCCCGCGCCCTGTACCGGCGGATCGGCGGCGGGTCGCCGCTCCGGCGCATCACCGAGGGGCAGGCCGCGGCGCTGGAATCGGCCCTCGCCGCGCGGGGGACGGCCGCCCGGGTCTATGTCGGGATGCGGTGCTGGAAGCCCTCGATCGACGAGGCCGTAGACCGGATCCGGCGCGACGGCGTCCGCCGCCTGCTGTTGCTGCCGCTCTTTCCCCAGTACTCGGAGACCACCACCGGTTCCTGCTTCCGCCATTTCCGGGAGCTTGACGCGCGTTACGGGCTGGGGGAGGACATGGAAATATCCAGCGTGAAGGAATGGTTCGGGGAGCCGTTGTACCTCGGGGCGATGGCGGAATTGATCCGCGCGGGGCTCGGGCGGTTTCCGGCCGTTGCGCGCGACGGGGTCCACCTGCTCTACAGCGCCCACTCGCTCCCCGCGCGCTACGTCCGCGAGGGGGACCCCTACCTCGACCAGACCCGGGAATGCGTCGACCTGGTCAACCGGCGACTGGGGACGGGCAACCCCTCGACGCTGGCCTTCCAGAGCAAGGTGGGCCCGGTCGAGTGGCTCGGGCCGGACACGCGCGACGTCCTCGGCGACCTGGCCCGGCAGGGCGTCCGCCGGGTGCTGGCCGTCCCCGTCAGCTTCGTCTCGGACCATATCGAAACGCTCGAGGAGATCGACATCGAATACCGGGAGCTGGCGGCCGGCCTCGGGATCGCCGAATTCCACCGGGCCGACGCCCCGAACCTTCACCCCCGGTTTATCGAAGCCCTCGCCGCCGTCGTCCTCAGGGAGTGGGGGGGATAGGCGTCAGGCCTCGGGCGGCAGCGGCGGCGGGACGGCCGCGAGGACCGCGGCCAGGGCGGAGACCTGCTCCGCCGGCGCCCACTGCTGCATCCCCTGGGTCCAGACCAGGGTCTGCCGCGTCAGGCGCCCCGCCGCGGCTTCGGCTCCGAGCGCCGCGAGGTCGAACGGTCCGGCCTGTTTCCCCTCCAGCGCCAGGAACCAGGCGGGTGCTGGAAGGGGGGGCGGCGTGCTCCCCGGGGCCGCCTGCCGGGCGCCGAGGGCCTGGCCGATCGGTCCGGCCATGGCCATTCCCATGCCGATCCCGGCCCCGGCCGCGGCCAGCCCCCCGGGATTTTTGGCGGCGTCGGGGATGGAGTCGGCGACGTTGAACTGCGTGTAGGCCGCGAGGTTCCCCACCACCCCCATGCTGGAGCGCTTGTCGAGCGCCTCCTCGACCTCCGGGGGGAGGGAGATGTTCTCCACGAGGAGCTTGGCCAGTTCCAGCCCGTAGCCCTGGAATTCGGGCGCGATCTTTTGGGCCAGGAAATCGCCCAGGGAGCCGTAGCTGGCGGCCATGTCCAGCACCGGGATCCCGCTCGAGCCGGCGATTTCGGCGAAGCGGGAGACGATCAGGTTGCGGAGCTGGTTGACGATCTCCTCGACCGTGAAGTGGCCGTCGGTTCCCACGATCTCGCGGATGAGGACCGCGGGCTCGCTGACCTTGACGGCATAGGTGCCGAACGCGCGCAGCCGGACGGGGCCGAACTCGGCGTCCCGCATCATGATCGGGTTCATGGTGCCCCACTTGAGGTCCGTGAACTGGCGCATGGAGCAGAAGTAGACCTCGGCCATGAAGGGGCTGTTGAAGCCGTATTTCCACCCCTGCAAAGTCGAGAGCACCGGGAGGTTCCTGGTCTCGAGCGTGTACATCCCCGGGGCGAAAATGTCGGCGATCTTCCCCTCGTTGACGAAGACGGCCGCCTGCCCCTCGCGCACGGTGAGCCGCGCCCCGTACTTGATCTGGTTGTCGTACCGCTCGAAGCGGTAAACCATGGTGTCGTTGGTGTCATCGATCCACTGGACGATGTCGATGAGTTCGCCGCGCAGTTTGTCCCAGATGCCCATTTCGGCCGCTCCCTGTTCAGAGTCTGTTCCGCCATTGTACCACCACGCGTGCGGTACGGGGGTCTTATCGGCGCGGACCTCATTCCCCTTGCCCGAATTCGAAACTCCTGTATAGTCGACAGGATCCGGCGGAGGACCGATGACGGCGCACGCGCATTTCGGGGAAATGCTGGCCCTGGCGACGGCCCTGGTCTGGGCCTCGGCCGTCATCCTGTTCAAGAAGAGCGGGGAGACCGCCTCGCCGCTGGGACTGAACCTCTTCAAGAACCTGCTGGCGTTCCTGCTCGTGCTGCCGACCATGGCCGTCATGGGGGTGGAGCCGCTCCGGGCGGCGCCGCCGGGGGATTACGCCCTCCTCGTCCTCAGCGGGGTGCTCGGCATCGGCATCGCCGACACCCTCTTCTTCAAGTCCCTCAACCTGCTCGGCGCGGCGCGCTCGGCCGTCGTGGACTGCCTCTACAGCCCCGTCATCATCCTCCTGTCGATGCTGTGGCTGGGGGAGCGCATCACGGCGGTCCAGGCGGCGGGGGTGGCGCTGATCGTGTCGGCCGTCCTCGCCCTCGGCGGTGAAAAGGGGGCGGCCCGCATCACCCGGCGCCAGCTCTCCGCCGGGATCGCGCTGGGCGCCCTGTCCATGGCGGCGATGGGGGTCGGCATCGTCATGATCAAGCCGCTGCTCGAACGCTCGCCCATCCTCTGGGCGGTCGAGGTGCGCTTCGCCGGGGCCGCCGTGTTCCTCCTCCTCGCGCTCGCGTGCCACCCCGGGCGCCGGGCCGTCCTCGGCTCGCTCCTGCACTCCCGGGGGTGGAAGTTCATGCTCCCGGGGTCCTTCCTCGGGGCCTATGTCGCCATCCTTCTCTGGGTCGGCGGGATGAAATACGCCACCGCCTCCGTCGCCTCGGCGCTGAACCAGACGAGCAACCTCTTCATCTTCCTCTTCGCCGCCCTCTTCCTGAAGGAGCGGATCACGCGCCCGAAGCTCGCCGGCATCGTGCTGGGCGTGCTCGGCGTTCTCTGCGTCATGCTGGCCGGGCCGCGGGACGGATGACGAAGAGGAGCTCCCCCTGGTTCACGCTCCGCCCGTTCTCGGGCACGATGCGGACGATTTCGTAGGCGTCCGCCGGGTACACCTTCCGGCCCCCGGAACGGTACGATTCGAGCGCGAGCGGCTGGAACAGCTTCATCGCCTCGAGCAGGCAGAGGGTGCGCTCCGGGTCGACGATCTCCCCCTCCGACACGAACCCGGGCGCGTCGGGGGAGGCGGAGCGGTAGAAGACGCCGGCGGAGGGGGAGAGGACGCGCAACTGGCCGGTCCCCGGGATCTCGAGCCCCTCCAGCCGGAGCGCCGTGCCGCCGGCCGCCTCCTCCGTCTCCCGGACGAGAGCCTCCAGTTCGGTGCGCCGGGTGAACCCCTCCAGGAAGCGGGTGTCGTACCCGCCCGAGAGGAAGACCTCATCGTCCAGGATGCGCCGGAGAAGCGGGATGTTGGTGCCCACCCCCCGGATATCCACCCGGTCGAGGTACCCCCGCAGCCGCGCGATCACCTCCGCGCGCGTGGGGGCGTGCCCGATGAGCTGGGCCAGCATGCCGTCGTAGTAGGGGGTGACCGCCTCCCCTTCGAGCACCCCCGGGATCAGGAGGATCCCCTCCGCCTCCGGAAAGCGGAGGCGCGACACCTTCCCCGGGGAGGGGAGGAAGGTCAGGGCGCCCGCGGCGTCGAGCGCGGCCCGTTCGGCGTTGATCCGCAGCTCCATGGCGTAGCCCTCCCGGCGCGGCTGGAGGCCGGCGATCGATCCCCCGGCGGCGATCCGGAACTGCTCCGCGACGATGTCCACCCCCGAGACCGCCTCGGTCACGGGGTGCTCGACCTGGAGCCGCGTGTTCATCTCCATGAAGTAGACGGCCTGCCGCTCCAGGTCGAAGATGAACTCCACCGTGCCGGCCCCCGCGTAGCCGATCCCGGCCGCGATCCGCTCCGCGTACTCATAGACCGCCCGCTCGAGCCCGGCGGGGAGGAGCGTGGAGCCCGACTCCTCGATGATCTTCTGGTTGTTGCGCTGCACGGAGCAGTCGCGCAGGCCGAGCGCCCGGGTGTTGCCGTGGGTGTCCCCGAGCAGCTGCACCTCGATGTGGCGCAGCGAGCGGACGAAGCGCTCCAGGTAGACGTCGCCGCTCCCGAAGGCGCTGCCGGCCTCGGCCGAGATCCGGCGGAAGGTCTCCGCGAAGCGGTCCGGGGTCTCGACGACGCCGATCCCCTTGCCCCCTCCCCCGTGGACCGCCTTGATGATCACGGGGTAACCGATCTCCGCCGCCACCCGGGCGGCGGCCTCCGGGTGGGTGATCACGCCGTGGCTCCCGGGCACGACCGGGATGCCGAGGCCGAGGGCGGTCTGGACGGCGTTCGATTTGTTCCCCATCCGGTCCATGGCGGCCGTCGGCGGGCCGATGAAGCGGATGCCGCGCGCGCGGGCCAGGCGCGCGAAGTCGGCGTTCTCGGAGAGAAACCCGATCCCCGGGTGGAGCGCCTCGGCGCCGCTGCATTCGGCCAGCCTCAGGATGCTCCGGGCGTTCAGGTAGCTTTCCGACGGGGTGTTGCCGCCGATGCAGACCAGCCGGTCCCGGGCGGGGTCGAGCCGGGCGGCCGCCGCGGAGGTCATGTCGGCGTCCGACTGCGCCAGCACCACTTCGAGCCCCTCCTCCTGCGCCTTGCGCACGATCTTTTCCGCGGCGCAGCCGCGCGCGTGCACCAGCACGCGGCGGAAGGGCCCGGCCGGCGGCGCGTCCTCCGTCTCCGGGGCCGCCGGGGGCGCGGGGGCCGGCTCCAGGTCCATCCGCAGGATCCGCCCGATCACATCCTCCACCGTTTCGGAAGCGGGGGGGATATCCGGGTCGATGGCGGCGAGGCAGTCGTCGAGGTCGTCGGCGAAGGGGTGCCGGACCAGCCCCCGCATGCTTCCCGGGACCCGGCTCAGGTAATTGGACAGGGTGGCGGGGCAGGGGAGGTGCTCGGGGACCACGATCTGTCCGGCGAAGGGCATGCCGGTTCCGGAAAAATAGTAGGTCTGCACCAGCGGGTGCGTGACGAAACTGGCCTGGGCCCCGCCGGTGCAGTCCCCGAAGCCGAAACAGAGGACGGGGAGTTCGGCGTCCCGCACGAAACGGGTGATCCGGTCGTTGAGCACCGCCATCGGGAAGAGGGCGGCCGCCCCCTCCTTGGTCTGCATGCCGCCCGAGGAGATGAAGGCGACCACCGGGAGGCGCCGGCGCCAGCACTCGACCAGCAGGCGGCAGAATTTCTCCGCCGCGGCCATGTCGAAGGCCCCGGCCTGGAACTGGAGGTTGGAGATCACCGCCCCCACGCGCCGCCCGTCCCGGAGCGTCCCGATCCCGGTGACGGCGCCGCAGGGGGTGACCCCCCTGGCGAGCGCCTCCTCGAGAGAGGCGCGCAGCCCCGGAAAATGCACCGGGTCCGCGCTCATGACCTCGGGGTCGGTCTCCCGGAAATCGACGAAGAAGTGTTCGATCAGCCTGGGTGGGGTTACGGGCTCCCGCTTCTTGCGCCGCTCGAGCTCCTCCTGGATCAGCAGATCCCGGTAGGCCCGGTCGAGCCGGTTCCAGAAATCGCGGATGCCGATGTTGCGCGGCGTCAGGCGCCCGTCGTACGGTCGGCCCGTCCTCTGCGACTCGAAGTAGCCGGGGAGCAGGTGCTCGAAATAGAACGTCACCACGGCGAAGAGGGGTTCGCTGATGCGCGGGTGGACCAGCTTCTTCCACGCCTCCACCTGCTTCAGCATCGGACTGCGGCGGCTGCGCCGGGCGAAGTGGTCGACCCAGGCCATGAAGCGCGGTTCGAGCCGCGCGCGCCACTCGGGGCCGAACAGGGCGTCGGCGCCGTGCGCGGCGTCGGCGCCGTGGCCGGCGAGCTCCTCCGCCGCCTGTTCCAGCGACCGTTCGAACAGCCGGCGGACGGATTCCTGCTCGATGACGTTGCGCTGCCCCGCCTCGTGCGCGATCTCGCGCATGCCGTCGAGCAGCCGGTTGTAGATCAGGTCGAAGAGCAGGAAATTGCCGCATTCCTCGGGGAACAGCGGCAGGATCTCCCGGTGGCGCAGGATGTCGAGCACCGTCGGGTCGGACAGCCGCGAGGCGTCGTGGGGTTCGGACCCGGCCAGGTGGGCGGCCAGCGAGAGAAAGTTGTTACCGGCCGCCCCTTTCCACTGGTTGAGCAGGTGCAGCCCGAACGTGAGCAGCAGGTCGCGGGTGGCCCGGCGGAAGTTGGTCTCGGGATCGCCGAACAGCACGCGCTGCAGGCGTCCGTAACCTCCCGCGAGGTCGGCGCGCCGGCGCAGGTAGCGGCGCCAGGCGTGCCGGAGCGCGTCGTCGTACCGGATCTCCAGGGGGTTTTCCAGCCAGGCGCGGAAGACGCGTTCGTGCTCCTCGGCGGTGCGCCGGCGGAGGTCGCCGCGGGGGGTGTCGGCCGCGCTCAGACGCCCGTAGCGGGAGAGGGTGGTCGAATGCAGCCGGCGGCGCAGGCCCAGGGAGCGCAGGTGCCGGAAAGCGCAGCCGAAGACGCC
>JAAYCX010000055.1 GCA_012729555.1 Acidobacteriota bacterium | reverse complement strand
AGTGCCAAGAAAGATTTCGGGGATTACAATTTGATGTTGAGCGTCAGCATCCGGTGGCGGAGAGAGCCCTTGCTGAGGTTGAGGCGCTGGGCGGCCAGCGTCTGGTTGCCGTCAGTGCGGCGGAGGGCCTGGGTGATCAGGCTGGCTTCGACCTGGGAGAGGAAGGCGGGGAGGTCGAAGGGGCCGTCGGGGAGGGGGAAGAGGTCGGCGGGGGCGGGGCCGGCGCCGGGGGCGGCGGGGTGGCGCACGGCGTCGGGGAGGCGCTCGGGCTGGATTTCGGAGGTGGTTTCGAGGGCGACGGCGCGCTCGATGGCGTTTTCGAGCTGGCGCACGTTGCCGGGCCAGGAATAGGCTTCGAGCAGCCGGAGGGCTTCCGGGGAGATCGCCGTGATCCCCTTCCCCGCCTTCTGGGTGTAATGGGCGAGGAAGCTCGCGGCGAGGAGCGCGATATCCTCCCGCCGCTCCCTCAGGGCGGGGAGGTGGATGTTGATGACGGCGATCCGGTAGTAGAGGTCCTCGCGGAAGGTCTCCTGGCGGATCCCCTCCTCGAGGTCGCGGTTGGTGGCCGCAATCACCCGGACGTCGACCGGGATCTCGGCCGTCCCCCCGAGCGGGCGCAACCGCCGCTCCTGCAGCACCCGCAGCAGCTTCACCTGCATCGCCGGGGTCATGTCGCCGATCTCGTCGAGGAAGACCGAGCCGCCGTCGGCGGCCTCGAACAGCCCCTTCTTGTTATTATTGGCGCCGGTGAACGCCCCTTTCATGTAGCCGAACAGCTCCGATTCGAGCAGGGTCTCGGGGAAAGCGCTGCAGTTGATCGACACGAACGGCTTCTCCTTCCTCCGCGAGGCCTCGTGGATGGCGCGCGCGACCAGCTCCTTCCCGGTGCCGCTCTCCCCCGTGATCAGGATGGTGCTGTCCCCCATCGCCACCGTCCCGATGGTGCGGTAGACCTCCACCATGCGCGGGCTGCGCCCGACCACGTGGCTCCCCTGCAGCGCCTGAAACAAACTCTGCCCCTGCGCCGCCGCCATCTCGGCGGGGGCGGGGGGGGCGGCGGGCTGCTGCTGGCGCCGCTCCTCGATCGCCCGGCGCACCACGGCGCGGATGTCGTCGAGCTGGAAGGGCTTGGTGACGTAATCGTAGGCCCCGTGCTGCACCGCCTCGATGGCGGTCTCGGTGCTCGCGTAGGCCGTGATCATGACGAACACGGTGTCGGGCACGATCTTCTTGGCTTCGCGCAGGAGTTCCACCCCCGAAAGGTCGGGCATCCGGATATCGCTGACGACGACATCGATCTCTTTCTTCTTGAGGATCGCGAGCGCCTCGCTCCCGCGCGAGGCCCGGTGGACCTCCATCCCCTCGTCCTGGAGCACGATCTCCAGGATCTCGATGATGTTCGGCTCGTCGTCTACGATCAGTACGCTCGGCATTGTTTACCCCGCGGCAATGTGCGGCTCCGGCCCCGCCCCGGGCGGGGCGGACTCCGTGGGGAAGAGGAGGCGCACCCGCGTCCCCTTCCCCTTTTCGCTCTCGAAGGAGATTTTACCCTGATGGTCTTCCATAATCTGAAAAATGATGCTCAGCCCCAGCCCCATCCCGTTCGAGAAGCCGGAGTTGAAAGGCTGAAACAACCGCTCCAGCTCCTCGGGCGTCATCCCGACCCCGCGGTCCTCGAACACGACCTCCGCCCCGTCCGGCGCCCGGCGCACGGTGATCGTCAGCTCCCCCCCGTCCGGCATGGCCCGGATGCCGTTCTGGGCCAGGTTCCAGAAGACCTGTTTGAGCCGGTCCGCGCTCCCCAGGATACGGATGGAGGGGATTTCGTCCTTCAGGGTGACCAGGTATTTCGCCCTGATCTCGGGGCTGTTTTCGAGGAGCGTCACCGAATCGCCCAGGAGCGGGACCAGGTCGAGCCACTCCCGGGCGTAGGTCCGGGGGCGGGCGAAATCGAGGAAGTCCTCGATGAAGGTGTTCAGCCGGTCGCTTTCGCGCACGAGGATGTCGAGCAGCCGGGCGTCCTTTTCGGGCAGGCTCGCCCGCGACTTCAGGATCTCGGCCGAGCCGCGCAGGGCGGTGAGCGGGTTGCGGATCTCGTGCGCGATCCCCGCCGCCATCCTCCCGATCGCGGCCATCCGCTCCTTGAGCCGGACCTCTTCCTCCAGGCGGCGGATCTCGGTCAGGTCCTGGAAGGAGATGATGTAGCCGATCAGCCCCCGGTCGGCCCCGAAGAGGGGGGAGACGCCGAAGCCGAGGTAGCGCCGGGCGCCGCCCGGCACCTCGACCCACTCCTCGTGCCGCAGCGCCCGGGCGCTGCCGAGGAGGTCGGCCGAGCGCACCCGCTGCCAGAATTCGGCGCTGATGATCTTCGCGATCGGCGTCCCGAGGACCTCGGCCTCTTCGCGCCCCGTCAGTTCCGAGGCCGCGGTGTTGAAGGTGGCGATCGTCCCACCCAGGTCGGTGGTGACCAGCCCGCTGCGGATGCTGCGGATGATGTGCTCGTTCAGGTGCTGCAGCTGCTCGAGGGTGTCGATCTTTTCCCGCAGCTCGCTTTCCACCACCCGCAGCCGCCGGTGGAGGTAGGTCCCGAGAAAGGCGACGGCCCAGAACCCCAGCGCGTGCCCCGCGATCCGGAAGGCGGCCTGCAGCGTGTCCGTCTTCGGCCCGGGGAGGCCCGGCAGCCCCAGGTGGGGGGCGATCAACGTGGCGGAGTAGAGGATGGTGCTCAGCGCGGCGGCGAGGATGCCGCCGTTTTTCCCCATCATGAGGCTCGCGTAGATGATGACGAGGAGGTAGAAGGGGACGAAGGGGCTCTCGATCCCGCGGGTCTGGGCCACCAGCACCGTGGCCAGGGCGAGGTCGGCCCCGGCCTGCAGCAGGAGCTGGGCCCGGGGAAAGCGCCGGCCGAACCAGGCGACGAGATAGAGGAGCGACAGGCCGAGCGCCAGGAAATGGAAAAAGGGGAGGAAGGGGAGGGAAAGGAACTGGTCGGGCAGCAGCCCCAGCCGCTGGGCGATGTTGAGCCAGACCAGGAGCACGATGACGCGCAGGACGATGAGCTCGAGCAGGCGCCGGTGGAGATCCTGAGGTTTCATACCTGGGAGGATAAACACTTTTGGGGAAGGAGTAAACAGCGGGATGGGGGGGGAGGGGGGGATCGCGGGGGGCGGCGGGCCGCCCCCCGGCACCGGGTGCGCTTAGCCTCCCGACAGCACCTGGATCAGCTTGAAGAGGGGGAGGTACATGGCGATGACGATGCCGCCGACGACGACGCCGAGGAACACCATCAGGATCGGCTCCAGGATCGTCATCAGGTTGGCCATCACGGTGTCGACTTCTTCTTCGTAGTAGTCGGCCACCTTGGTGAGCATGGAGTCGATTTCGCCCGTCGATTCCCCCACGCTCACCATCTGCGTCACCATGGGGGGGAAGAAATTGGACTGGCGCATCGGGTCGGCCATGTTCCCGCCCGCCTCGATCCGCTGGCGCACCTCGAGGATGACGTCCTCGAGGATGGCGTTCCCGGCGGTCTTGGCCGTGACTTCGAGGCCCTCGAGGATCGGGACGCCGCTCGAGAGCAGGGTGGCCAGGGTGCGGGTGAAGCGGGCGATCCCGATCTTGCGGATCACCTCCCCGATCACCGGGATCTTCAGGATGGCCTTGTCCACCACGTGCCGTCCCTTGTCGGTCTTGTAATAGCTCCTGAAGCCGAAGGCCGCCAGGGCGGCGAGGATGACGATGGGGATCATGAACCGTTCCACGATCTCCGACAGGGCGATCACGACGCGCGTCAACAGCGGCAGGTCGACGTTGAACCCCTCGTAGAGGGTGCGGAACACCGGCACCACCTTCCAGAGGATGACGGCCACCACCCCGACGGCGATGGTCAGGATGGTAGCCGGGTAGATGAGGGCCGACTTGAGCGCCCCCTTCAGCTTGACGATTTTTTCGATGAAGACGCTCAACCGCTGCAGGATCGTTTCCAGGATGCCGCCCGATTCGCCCGCGGCGATCATGTTGGTGTAGAGATTGTCGAACACCTTGGGGTGGCGCGCCATGGCGACCGAAAGGGTGGTCCCCGACTCCACGTCCCCCTTGATCTGCTCGAGCACCGCCTTGAACTCCTTGTTCGGGTGCTGGCTCCCGATGGCGTCGAGGGCCTGGATCAGCGGGAGCCCGGCTCCCAGCATGACCGAAAACTGGCGGGTGAAGATCGCGACCTCCTTCTGCGACACCTTCTTCTTGAAGGAGAAATCGAGCCCCGAAGCCTTCTTCTCGCGGATGGAGGCCGGGGCGATCTGTTCGCGCCGCAGCAGCCCGGCCAGGGCCTGGGGACTGGTGGCGAAACGTTCTCCCAGGACGCTTTCGTTGGTTCGGAGGTTTCGCCCGCGGTATGCATAGGTTGGCATGGCTTATCCTTTCAGAATCATGGACGCATTCCGGCCGCGGCCGGCTGCAGACGGTGGGCCGAGGCCTGCAGGTTGAGCCCGACCCCGCGCTGGATGAGGTCCTGGAGTTCTTCGGCGTTCGACGATTTGTTGAGGGCGTCTTCCCTGCTGATCTGCTTGGTCAGGACCAGGTGCGACAGCGACTGGTTGAACGTCTGCATGCCGTACTTGTCCTGACCCGTCTGCATGGAGCTGTAGACCTGGTGGATCTTGTCCTCGCGGATCAGGTTCCGGATCCCCGTGGTCGGCACCAGGATCTCCATGGCCATGGCGCGCCCCGAGCCGCTCGCCCGCGGGATCAGCGCCTGGCAGAGGATCCCCTCCAGGACCAGGCTCAGCTGGGCCCGGATCTGCGGCTGCTGCCCGGAGGGGAAGATGTCGACGATCCGGTTGATGGTGCTGGCGGCGCTGTTGGTATGGAGCGTGGCCAGGGTCAGGTGTCCGGTCTCGGCGATGCGCAGCGCGGCCTCCACCGTTTCCAGGTCGCGCATTTCGCCGATCAGCACCACGTCGGGGTCCTCGCGCAGCGCCACCCGGAGCGCGTCGGAAAAGGAGTGGGTGTCGGCGCTGACCTCCCGCTGGTTGACGATGCAGCTCTTGTGGGAGTGGAGGAACTCGATCGGGTCCTCGATCGTCAGGATGTGCTCGTTCCGCTCGCAGTTGATCTTGTCGATCATGGCCGCCAGCGTGGTCGATTTCCCGCTCCCGGTGGGCCCCGTAACCAGGATCAGCCCGCGCGGCTTGTCGCACAGCTTCTCCACCACGGGGGGGAGGTTGAGGCTCTGGAACCCCTTGACCTCGAACGGGATGATGCGGAACACCGCGGCGACCGCCCCCCGCTGGTTGAAGACGTTGGCGCGGAACCGGCACAGATCCTTGATGCCGAAGGAGAAGTCGATTTCCCACTTTTCCTCGAACTGGTGCTTCTGCCCGTCGGTCATGACGCTGTAGGCCAGCCGCTTGGTGTCGGCGGCGGCCAGGATCTCGTCGTTGACCGGCCGCAGCCGGCCGTCCACGCGGATCTGGGGGGGCACCCCCGTGGTCAGGTGAAGGTCGGAAGCCCCGGACTGGAGCGTTTTCTGTAGCAGTTCGGGCAAGGTGGCCATCGTTTCACTCCTCGCAATGTCGTTGTGCGCCCGCTAGACCTCCACGGTCTCCCGCAGCACTTCGTCGAGCGTCGTCATCCCGGCGCGGATCTTCTCAAGGCCGCTCTGGCGCAACGTGAGCATCCCCTCCTCCACCGCCTTCTGGCGGATCTCCCGGGCCGAGGCCCCGATGAGGATCAGCTCCTGGATCGCTTCGCTGATTTCCATCACTTCGTACATGCCGACCCGGCCCTTGTAGCCGGTGTCGTTGCAGGTCTTGCACCCCTCCCCCTTGAAGGTGCGCAGCGTCTCGGCCTCTTCGGCCGAAAACCCGGCCTTGACGAGGGCCGGGACGGGGGTCTTGACCTCCGCTTTGCACTCCGGGCAGATCTTGCGGATCAGGCGCTGGGCGCAGATCAGGTGCACCGATGTCGCCACCAGGAAGGGCTCGATCCCCATGTTGAGCAGCCGGGAGATGGTCGACGGGGCGTCGTTGGTGTGGATGCTCGACAGCACCAGGTGGCCCGTGAGCGCCGCCTTGATGGCGATTTCGGTGGTCTCGAAATCGCGGATCTCCCCGACCAGGATGATGTTCGGGTCCTGCCGGAGGAAGGAGCGGAGGGCGGCTGCGAAGGTCAGCCCGATCTGTTCCTTGATCTGGACCTGGTTGATCCCCCGGAAGTTGTACTCGACGGGGTCCTCGGCCGTCATGATGTTGGTTTCGGGGGTGTTCAACCGGTTGAGCGACGCGTACAGGGTGGAGGTCTTGCCGCTGCCGGTGGGGCCGGTGACCAGCACCATCCCGTAAGGCTTGGCGATGGCGGCCTCGATCTTCCGGAGCGAACTCTGCTCGAACCCCAGCATGCTCATGTCGAGCGGCAGCACGTCCTTGTCGAGGATCCGGAGCACGATCTTTTCGCCGAACAGGGTCGGGAGGGAGGAGACGCGGTAATCGATCTCCTTTTTCCTGCCGCCCGACGAGGTCCGGATCTTGATCCGGCCGTCCTGGGGGAGCCGTTTTTCGGAAATGTCCATCTTCGCCATGATCTTCACGCGCGAAGTGATGGCGTCCCTCAGCTTCAGCGGCGGGCTCATCATGTTGTAGAGGATGCCGTCGATCCGGAAGCGCACCCGGAAATCCCTTTCGTAGGGCTCGATATGGATGTCGCTGGCCCCCCGCTTGAGCGATTCCGACAGGATCAGGTTCACCAGCTTGATGATGGGGGCGTCTTCGCTCGAGCGCTGCAGCTGGTCGATGGAGACCTCTTCCTCGTCCCCGCCCGCTTCCAGGTTGAGCTCCAGGCTGTCCTTGTCCCCCTGCGCGATCGCCTCGTAGACCTTTTTCAGCTCGATGGAATGGGCCGTCCCGTAGTACTTTTCGAGCGCCTCCAGGACCGACGCCTCGGTGGCGACCACCGGCTCGACGTTGAAGCCGGTCATGAACTTGATGTCGTCCAGGGCGAAGACGTTGGTCGGGTCGGTACTGGCCACCGTCAGGGTGCTCCCCACCCGGCTCAGCGGGATGACCATGTACTTCTGGGCCACCTCCATCGGGATCAGCTTGATGACCGAGGGGTCGATCTCGAAATAGGCCAGGTTGATGGAAGGCACCCCGTATTTCCGGCTCAACAGGGAGGTGATGTCGTCGTCCTCGACGAACCCGAGCTGGATGAGGATCGACCCCAGCCTCCCGCCGTTCTCCCGCTGGTGCTTGAGAGCGAGGTGGAGCTGCTCCTGGGTCAGGAGGCTTTCCTTGATCAGCAATTCTCCGATTTGAGTGGCCATTGCCCTGTCCGATCCCCTCCCGCAGGAATCCCCGGCCCGCGGCACTTCCGCCGGCGCACCTCCCCGGAAAAAGGGGATGCCCGCGCGGACGCATCCGCTCGTCGGGTATAGTTATCGGCACCGGGGAGGGTTTTATGTACCGATTTTCCGGTCCCGGTCCGGGGGATCCCCTTATCTAACCGGGGCGGGGGGAAATGGGCGAAAAATTCCGGCTCGAGCCGGCCCTTGCGGCCGCCCTGCGGCGGCCCTATAATCCGCAAATGGACCGGATGATAGGGATCCTTGGAGGGATGGGGCCGGAGGCGACGCTGGACCTGTATGATCGCATCATCCGCCTCGTCCCGGCGCGGAAAGACCAGGACCACCCCCGGGTCCTCATCTATTCCAACCCCAAGATCCCCGACCGGACCCTGGCGATCCTGGGCGAGGGGCCGAGCCCGCTCGAGGCGCTGGTCGAGTCGGCGCGAGTGCTCGAGCGCGCGGGCGCCGGCATCATCGCCATCCCCTGCAACGCCTCCCACCATTTTCTCCCCGAAATCGCCCCGCGCATCGGCATCCCGATCCTCGACATGATCGGGGAAACCTGCCGCAGGGTCGTGAAGCGAAGGCCGCCGCTCAAAAGGGTGGGGCTGCTGGCGGCCTCGGGCACGGTGCTCGGCCGCGTGTATCACCGTACCCTGGAGTCGGCCGGGCTCCGGGTCCTGGTCCCCGGCGCACCGGGACAGGAGCGGCTGCACCGCGCCATCATGCAGGTCAAGGCGGGCGCCCACGATGCAAGCACGCGGGAAATCTTTCACCGGGCGGGAAGGAGCCTCGTGCGCCGGGGGGCGCAGGCGGTGATCCTGGGCTGCACCGAAATCCCGCTGGCGTTCGACCCCGAAGCCGCGGGGTACCCCACTTTCGATGCGACGGAAATCCTTGCGGAAGCGGCGGTCGACTGGGCGCTGGGGAAAGAAGGGGGCGGGGCCTGATCTACCCGCCGGCCACGGCGAATACTATCGACAGGACGTCCGAGTCCCCCACCGGGGTCTCGAGGTTGGCGAGCGAGCGGACATCCTCCTCGTTCAGGTAGAGGTTCATGTAGCGCAGGGTCCGCTCCGAGAAGAAGCGCTCCCCGGCCGCGGGGAACCGGGCCTTGAAGGTCTCCAGGACCTCGCCCACCGTCTTCCCTTCCAGCCGGACCTCCGACTCCTGCCCGGTGAACTGGCGGATGATTGCAGGGATGCGGACCGTAACGCTCATCGCTTTCCTCCCCCTCAAAAATAGCATAAACCGGCACCGCGCCGGAGGCCTAATCGACGCCGAAATCGCGCCCGGAGCCGACGTCGCCCGTCACCAGGAGATATTCGCCGGGGGGGAGAGGGTCCTCGGGAACGGCGAGGAAGGAGCCGTCGTCCCGGGCCGACGTCCGGAGCCGGACGAGGTCCTCCTGGGGAAATCCCGGCTTGTTCGTCATCGAGGCCGCCGCGGGGGAGGTCCGGCTGAGCCGCCGTCCCCCCTGGAGCGTGAGCCGGACGATCAGGAGGTCGGCGGGGGAAAACGGCCCGCGGCAGAAAAAGCGCGGGAACCGATCGGTCGTGCGCCGCGCGGCCTTCGCCCCCTCGAGCTCGGTATCCACGAAAAAGCGGGTGTACCCGCCGCTTTCGATGAAGGTCTCGAGGCCCCGGATCCGCGTCCCGGCGACCGGGGCGGGCTCGAGTTCCACCCACTCCGTGCCCCCGCGGAGCACGTAGACCCCCTCATCCGCGGGCGCTTTTTCGAGCCCCGCGGCCGCGGCGGATCCGAGCAACAGCAGCAGCAGAAGCCATCTCATCCCCGAATGGTAGCACACGGGGGAAGGGGGGCTAGAGATCGTAGCCGGAAGCCCTGAGCGCGGCCGCATGCCGCTTCCGGCGCGCGTCGCGCCGCCGCCCCGCCCGTTCATCCTCCCGGTACACGCCGCCTGCGGGCCTCCACCGGTCGATCGACACCGACCCGGTGTGCCACATGTCGGTGGTGAGCCACAGCGCCTGGGTTTCCCCCCCCGCCACCACGACGTGGATATTGTCGGGGGAGGTGTAGGGGGCGACGGGCGTGTCGCCGGGGAGGTCGAGCCAGGAGGCGTAGGGCTGCACCCCGGCGCGCGCGGAGGGCTCCACCAGGGAATAGACGACGTCGGACCCCCAGAACTGCCCGGCGGGCATCCGGAAGTTTTCCGACAGGTAGCGCGCGAGGCTCTCCGGACCGTCAAACCCCCGCTCCTCGAGGTGCCGGGCCACGAGGGGGTCCATCACCAGGGTGAGGGCCCCGTGCATTCCGGGGAAGGCATTCATGAGGATCAGGGTCTCCTCCTCGGCCGGGCGGCGGCACCCGGCCGCTCCCATGCTGTTGACGACGCTCCACCCCTGGAAGAGGCTGAGGACGCTTTCCTCCCGCCCGAACCCCCGCCGCACGTGGAAGGGGGCCCAGATGCTGCGTTCCTCGTTCTCGGCGAAGAGCATGTTCTGGTAATTCAGGTTGTTGCCCGTCGACCCCATGAAGGTCTCCCCCAGCCGGGCGTCCCCCAGGTTCAGGGTCATGAGGGTCCACGCCCTCCCGATCACCGTGTTGGCATGGTTGAAGGGGCTGAGGGCACCCAGGCCCGAATTCATGCCGATCTCCTCCCGGATCGGCCCGTTCACCACCGCCATCCTGCCGAAGGAGGTGGTGGAGCTGGGCATGGAGCACTCGCCGCTGGCCGCGAGCGCCAGGATTACGGGGAGGTGTTCGGGGCCGGCCCCCGCCATCACCGCGCTTACGGCCACCTTCTCCACGGTGTATTCGAGCTTCTCCTGGTGGATAGTGACCGACATGCGCCCCACCACCTCACCGGGGTCGGCCGCGGTCCCGGTGAGCATGTGCGCCACCCGCTCCTCGGTGGGAAGGACGATGGGGGCCCCGTCGGTCCAGCCGCTTTCGAGGAAGAGCCGGTGGAGGTTCTCCTCGGTGTCCGGCTGGAGCAGCCTCGGGCGGGGGGCCTGCCGGGCCGCCCGCGGGTGCCGTTCCTCCTCCGTCAGGGGGGCCGTCAGCGCCTCGACGACCTGGGGCATCAACGGGCGCCCGGTAACGGCGTCGTTCCCCTCGACGTAGCGGCGGAGCACCTCCCGCGGCCTTCCCACAAGGGGATAGGGGGGGAAGGTGAAGCGCAGCTTCATCCCGTGGTTGAGGGCATCGCGCTCCGCGTAGTCGGCGAAGCGGGCGCTGGCCAGCGGGGCGGTGGGGACGCCGTATTTCGATTCCAGTTCCCTGCAATGGGCGGCGACACTCGCCGTGCACCCGTCTCAACCCCCCACGCCGAAGACCACGGCGTCCCCGTCCTGTTGGATTCTGGCCCATGTCTCCGGCTCGTCGGCGAACATGATCCCCCTTTTCCGCTCGAGCACCGTCTTCACCTCGGGAAGATGGCGGTGGAACCAGTCCACCGCCTCCTCGAGAAACTCCCAGCCCCCGCCGAACCCGACGTCGATGAAATAGACCGTCCGCCCCCGCAGGGTGTCCAGGCGGGGGGCCAGGGGAAGGGGCTCCACCTCGGCCGTGGGCTGCCCGCGCGGGTCCAGGACCGCAACCAGCGATGTCGTCGATCTCCCTCCCTGTCGTGCCATGGGGCGCCTCCTTTGATGAAATCTCCCGCGCCCGGTCAGTTCCCCGGGCGCACGGTCTCCCTTTCCCCGCCCAGGCGCAGCACCGCCCCATCGGGCGTGATGCTTTCGAGCAGGTATCTCCTTTCGACCAGCTCCCCCTCGACGTAGCGTCTGCCGTTGATGAAGACCATGCGGTCCTCCGGTCGCTCGCTGTACATATGAACGCTCAGGGTCATCCCCGCCACCGCGTCGCGAAGGGGAACGTCGGGGACGGTCGCGGCGGGCGGGGCACGATTGGCGGCGGAGGCCGGCGCCGGCGGATTCTGTGCCAGGGGCGGCCCGGGCGCCGGGGGATCGGCCCGCCGGGGTACGGGGGAGGGGAGCGCCGCGGCGGCGGGTGTCGCCCGCCGCGGCGCCGGTTCCTCCCCGCCTCCGGCGGCCGGAAGATACCCGGCAGGCGCCTCCGCCGCAACCGGTACGGCGGCGACAGGTTTCCCCTCGGGCGCTTCCGCCCGGGGCGGCAGGTCCCGGTCCGCCCCGGGATAGAAAGCCCAGAGGAGGAGGGCCAGCAGGGCCAGGGCGACCGCACTCACGACCCACCTGCCGCGGCGCGGCGCGCGGGGCTCGGCGTGAACGGAACCGAGATCCGGCACCCGCGCCAGCCCCCGCTCCCGTTCCGCCTTTTTCAACGCATCCAGTATGTACGACATGCTATCGCCTCAGCGCGGGCCCCCGGTCGAGATCCAGGAGAAGGCGGGCCAGGGTCTCCGAGCCGGCCATCCCGTCCGGGATCAACCCTTTTCTTTTTTGAAAGGCGGTGATGCGTTGCTCGAGGTCCCCGTCAAACAGAAGCGGGTCCCCCGGGGAGGGAGCGCCTCCTTCCAGCCGGTCGAGCGTGCTCCGGATCCACCCCACGTCCTCCCCCCGCATCCCGGCCGAAAGGATGCGCACGGGGAACGGGGGCTTCCAGGGGAGGATGAAGGCCCCGTCCCACAACCGGTCGATCTCATCGAGCGGAACCTTTCGCCGGCGCCCCCCGATGTCGAGCAGGGCCGATCCTTCCGCCAGCTGCACCAGCGTCACCCGGTGGCGCCCCCCCCCGGGCATCACCAGTTCCAGGATCACCGGGAGGTTGTATCGGCGCAGTTTCGGCCAGTCGCCGTTCAGAAAGAGGCATTCGAACCCCTCTCGGCCTCCCTCCCGGCACCCCGAATCGGGGGACGCGACCGGGATCTCCGCGCCCCAGAGCCGGTACAGGGCGGTGAAGCTCGCGGCGTCGGTATTGCCGGCGCCGGCAAGTGCGGCTTCCAGCGACACGGCCGCCCCCCCCCCGGCGGGGACGGGGGACCGGGCTTCCGCCGCCGGCGGGACGGTCGGGCCCGGTGTTGTCCGGACCGCGGCGGGGGCCTGGCCCCCGTTGCGTGAGCGGGCCGCGGGGCCGAACAGCCATGCCCCGGCGGCGCCGAGGAGGAGGGCGAGCACGATCCCGGCCGCCAGGGCGGGCCTCAGCCTGGCGCGGAGCGGGACCTGCCCCCGGGTCTCCCTGCTGGCCCGGCGCACGATGCCGGCGCCGATTTTCCTCCGGTCCCGGGCATAGGCCCCGAGCAGGGCCCGGTCGCAGATGATGTTGATGACGCGCGGCACCCCCCGGCTGCGGGCATACACGCTCCGGAGCGCCCACCGGGTGAAGAGCGGCTCCCTCCTCCCGGCGACCAGGAGCCGGTGCCGGACGTAGGCATAGGTCTCCCTGCGCGACAGGGGCTCGAGGTGGTAGCGGGCCGTGATCCGCTGCGACAGCTGACGCAGCCGGCGGCTCCCGAGGATACGGAGGAGCTCCGGCTGCCCGATCAGGATGATCTGGAGGAGCTTCTCGCGGGCCGTCTCCAGGTTGGTCAACAGCCGGACCTGCTCGAGCACGTCGCCGTCGAGGTTCTGCGCCTCGTCGATGATGAGGACCGTCCGGCGCCTGAGGGCGTGAGACTCCAGCAGCCGCCCGTTCAAGGCGTCGACGAGGACCTTGACGCTCGCCGTCTTCTCCGGGTAGGGAACCCGGAGCTCGTCGCATACCGCGGCGAGCAGTTCCGTCACCGTGAGGCGCGGGTTGAGGATCAGGGCGATGTCGGTGTCGGGGGGGAGCTGCCGGATCAGGCAGCGGCAGAGGGTGGTCTTCCCCGATCCGATCTCCCCCGTCAGCTGCACGAAACCTCCCGGCTGCTGCACCCCGTAGAGGAGGTGGGCGAGCCCTTCCCGGTGCCGCCCGCTCATGAAGAGATACTGCGGGTCCGGGGTCAGGGAAAACGGGGGTTCCTCCAGATCAAAGTATTTGAGATACATGCCGCTGCACCGTTCTCCGTAGCTGCGAAATGGCCGGAAGCGCCTCCATCATATACCGAAAACCGGGAAACTCCCAAACGGCGTTTACGCCCCCGGGTCCTGGGGGACTTTCGGGGCATTTGCGCCCGCCCTGATTGATGATAAGATGGCCTTCCCCGGCCGGCGGACGCGTCGGTGAAGACGGGGCAAAGGAGACCGTTTTGAGCCCGAAAACCTGGATTCCGTTCGATGTGCTGGAAGCCTTCATGGTCGACGTCTTCAGGGGGATCGGCGTCCCCGACGCCGACGCCCGGGTCTGCGCGGAAGTCCTGATCACGGCCGACAAGCGCGGGATCGACTCCCACGGCGTCGGCCGGCTGAAGCCCATCTACTACGACCGCATCGTCAAGACCCGCGTTCAGCGCCCGGTGACGCAGCTGGAGGTGGTGCGCGACTGCAAGGCCACGGCCGTCGTGGACGGGCACCACGGGATGGGCATGGTCATCGCCCGCCGCTCGATGGAAATGGCGATCGAAAAGGCCCGCGTTCACGGCCTGGGGATGGTGGCCGCCCGCAATTCCACCCACTACGGCTACGCGGCCCATTACGCGCTGATGGCCGTCGCGGCCGGGATGATCGGGGTGACCGGGACCAACGCGCGCCCCTCGATCGCGCCCACCCATGGGGTGGAGAACCTCCTGGGCACCAACCCGCTGGTGTTCGGCTTCCCCACCGACGATCCCTTCCCCTTCACCAACGATTACGCCACCAGCGTCATCCAGCGGGGGAAGGTCGAACAGTACGCGCGCGAGGGGAAACAGTGCCCGGAGGGGCTGGTCGTCGACCTGGAGGGGAACACCGAGACCGACCCCGGGAAGATCCTCGAGGACCTGCTCCAGGGGAAATGCGCCTTCACCCCCATAGGGGGCCTGGGCGAAGAGACCGGCGGCTACAAGGGGTACGGGTTCGCCACCGCGGTCGAGATCCTTTCGGCCGCCCTGCAGCAGGGGGCTTTCCTCCGTCAGCTCGGCGGGGTGGACGCCCAGGGGCGCCCCGCCCCCCACGCGCTGGGACACTTCTTCATCGCCATCGACATCGAGTGTTTCACCGACCTCGCGTCCTTCAGGAAGACGGCGGGCGACATCCTGCGCACGCTGCGCGGTTCGCGCAAGAGCCCCGGCCGGGACCGCATCTACACCTGCGGGGAAAAAGAATACCTCGCCTGGCTCGAGCGGGAGAAAACAGGGGTCCCGGTCGACCCCGTCGTCCAGGGCGAGCTGTGCGCCATGCGCGACGAGCTGGGCCTCCCCTACCGCTTCCCCTTCGAGGCGGACGGAGCCCCGCGGACGGGGTAGAGACGGTCCTCTTCGACCCCGCGGAAATAATCGCCGTGCGCCGTCGTCAGGATGAAGCGCAGGGTGGGGGAATATCTCCGGCTGACGAAAGCCCGCTGGAACTGCCCCGCCACCGCTTCGAGGTATTTCTCCGCCCGCTCCCGGGGGCCGTAGCGGCCCGCATTGTAATGGCCGATCGCCTCGAGCACGTCCCCGCCGGCCCCCTCGAGGAAAATGGAAAAGAAGCTGTAGGCCCCCGCGCGGATCGAAACCCACGGTTTCAGGAAGTCGCTGTCGCTGCAGTCCCTGAACTCCGGAAGCCCGCGCAGCCTCCTCCTCAACGGCTCCGATATCTGGAGAAAACCCAGGTCCGCCCTCCCGGTGGCGGGGTCCCGATGCACCATCTTGTCCAGGTCGAACTGGCTCTCGACCCTTCCGATGGAGGCCAGGATCCGCGCGGCCTCCTCCCGCCGCATCCCCTCGGGCGCGTACACCCCGGTCCAGTGGCGCACCATGCGGTAGGCCGCGATCTTGAGGACCGGGTCGGGCACCGTGCGCCACTCCCGGACCCCGATCCCGGGCCACAGCGACGGCTCGAGGTATCTGCGGTATCGATCGATCTGGATCTGGAGGATCAGCTGTCGGAGCGGCCGCGGGAGCTGGTCGTATTGGACGGAGCGGAACACCTCCCACGGCAGGAATTCCCGCCCGTTCCCGAACGACGCTGAATCGAAAAGGCTCATGTGGCCGCGGCGGTAACGGTTGAAAAGGATCTCGTCGCTCAGGAACCGGTGCTCCACTCCGTCGATGACGACCCCGAGTTCCACCGGCGTCAGGCCGTAACGCCACCGGGCGCGGTCGTAGGCGCGGTTTCGGTCCGACAGGGCCCTGGCCAGCAGATCCCGGTCCGCCTCGTCCATCCCCCGCAGGAGACGGTCCGAGTGCGCGGCGAAGACCCTCCGATGCAACCGCGGATCGTGAACGGCCATGGCCCGCAAACCGGCGAACGCGGCGCCCAGGGCCTGGAGCCGGGTCGCCGCGAGCCCGATTCCCGACGTGGAAAGAGCGAGAAGGGCGAAGCCGCAGGCGGCCGGCAGGAGGAGGAGAAGGACGCCCTTCCGGGCCCACGGTCTACCCCGAGGACCGGGCCCTTTCCCGAACCGCAGACGCAGGGGCATGAGCGCTGTCTCCCCTTTTGAATCGAAGGCGCCGCCCGCGGCGCCTAATCTCCGAAGCAGGTCCCCACGTTGCGGCCGGCGAGGATGAGGGGGTGGTCCACCGGGACCAGCCGCTGCTTCCCTTCCGCTTCCTCGAGCGGGATGTGGGTCACCGTCCGCCCCTTCATTACGACCAGGCGCGAGCGTTCCCCCGCGCAGAGGATCTCGATCGCCTTGTAGCCGAATTCGGTGGCCAGGACGCGGTCGGCCGGCACCGGGCTCCCCCCCCGCTGCACGTGACCGAGCTTGACCGTCCGGGTCTCGATCCCGGTCGCCCCCTCGACCTGCTCGGCCAGGACCTGGCCGATGCCGCCGAGGCGGATCGGATCGGGGCTCGTGGGGTCCACCCGGTCGACCACCTGCTTCCCCCCGACGGGGATGGCGCCCTCGGAGACGCAGATGATGCTGAAGCGCTTGCCGTGCCGGGCCCGGTAGGTCACGTAATCGCAGATGATCTTGACGTCGAACGGGATCTCCGGGATCAGGATCACGTCCGACCCGCTGGCGATGCCGGAATGGAGCGCGATCCAGCCCGAGTTGCGCCCCATGACCTCCACGATCATGACTCGGTGGTGGCTGGCCGCCGTGGTGTGGACCCGGTCCAGCGCGTCGGTGGCCACGCTGACGGCGGTGGCGAACCCGAAGGTGACATCCGTCCCGTAAAGGTCGTTGTCGATGGTCTTGGGGACGCCGATGCAGTTGATCCCGAGGCGGATGAAATCGGACGCGATCGCCATCGACCCGTCGCCGCCGATCACGACCAGCGCGTCCAGGTGGTTGTGCGCGATATGCTCGAGGCACCGGTCGGTGACGTCCCGGTTTTCGATCCTGTCGTTGATCTTCACAGCGTAGTTGCGGGGCGACACCTTGTTGTTGGTCCCGAGGATGGTCCCCCCGAGCGTCAGGATGTTGCTGACCGATTCGTTGTCCAGCATCCGCATGCGGTTCTGGATCAGCCCCAGGAACCCGTCCTCTATCCCCATGACCTCCAGGTGGTGCGATCCGAGGGCGGCCTTGGCGACCGCCCGGATGACGGCGTTGAGTCCGGGGCAGTCCCCCCCCGAGGTCATGATCCCGATGCGATGGATGTTGTTCATATCGATTCCCTTCCCTCCGCCGATCCTTCCCTGTGGATCCCTCTCCCGCCCGCGTCTCCCGGGCACACATCCGGATCTCCCCTTACGGCCGCCGGCGGTCCGGAACCGGCGGGGCCCCCCTTATTTCCGGAGCGCCAGCGCCCGCCGCAGGTTGTTCTCCGCCGGCGGGAAGCCGGGGCGGATCTCCAGCGCCCGCGAAAAATGGACGATGGCCGGGTTGACGTCCCCCCCGGCCATCAGCGCCGTGCCCAGATGGTTGTGGGTATCGGCGTTCTCGGGGTCGAGTTCCAGGGCCGCCCGGAAATGGACGATGGCCTCTCCGAGCCGCGACCGCCCCTGGGACGCCAGGGAGAGGCCGAGGTTGACGTGGGCCTGGACGTAGCCGGGGTCGATCTCGAGGGCGCGGAGGTACTCCCGGGCCGCCTCCGCGTGCCGGCCGGCCGAAGCGTAGGCCGTCCCGAGGTTGTTCCGGGCGGCCTTGTCCCGGGGATGGAGCCCGGCTTCGCGCGAAAAATAGTCGATCGCCTTCTCCGGCCTCCGGTTCTCGAGGCTGATCGCCCCCAGGTGGGAGTAGAGCGGGGCCTTGTCCGCCGCCTGCCCGAGACGCGCCGTGACCGCCTCCTCCTGGGCCGCGTAGCACCGCTCGCGGATGGCGGGATCGGTCAGCGCCCGGAACTCGGTGACCAGGTTCAGCCGGCAGAACCGCTCGACGTTGGCCGCATGCCGCTCCCTCTCCGCCGGCGTCGCCGCGGCGAGGTTCACCCGGTACTGCAGGGCCGAGCTGTCGACTCCGCGGAAGTTCAGGAAATATTCCGCGTAGGCCACCTGCCGCTCCACGTCGTCCTGGTTCTCCCGGATGGCGGCCGCCAGCCCTTCGCTGACGCCGTACCCGGCGGCGGAGCCGATCCGCCGGATGATCGTGTCGTCCATGACGTGCATCGCCCGGGGGGCGTGGTACTCGAGCAGCGGGTGGTTGTCGGTGTGAATCGGCCCCTTGGCGAAGAGCGAGGGGAGGCTGTCGCTGACGATCAGGTTCTGGAGGATCCGGCCGTCCGCAAGGCGGATATTGCCCGATCGGGCCGCATAGGCCAGGTTCGCCTCCGCCGTCCGGGCGTCCAGCCCCCCCTCCCCCCGGATCCCCACGAAGAGGAAGCTCGAGGGGCGGGCCGGGTTGGTCGACACCAGCAGGCTCCGGGGAAAGGCGGAGGCGAAGGTCCGCCCGATCATGGAAAAGGCCTCCCAGTCCATCTGGTAGGCCGGGATCCACTGGACGAACATCCCCCCCGGTTTCAGCCGGGAGGCCACCAGTTCGAAGAAGTCCCGGGTGTACAGGGCGGCGATCCCCGACATCCAGGGGTTGGACGGTTCGCTGGTGACGAGGTCGTACTTCCGGCTGGCCAGTTCCAGGTGCGCCCTCCCGTCCTGCACGATCAGCCGGGTGCGCGGGTCCTCCAGCACCCGGTTGTTCCAGGGGGTGAAGAAACCGCTCGCCTCCACCACCTGCTCGTTGATTTCGACGACGTCCAGCCGTTTGACCGGGTAGTGAAGGATTTCGCCCGCCGTTATCCCGCTCCCGAGGCCGATGACCAGTACGTCGTCGGGGGCGGGGTGGTACAGGAGGGGGAAATGGGCCAGGAGCGTCTGCGTGTCCATGTCCCGCGTGGAGGAGGCGTCCGGCTTGCCGCTGTTGCACAGGTTGTAGTTGACGTCCCCCAGCAGTCCGGTCGATTCGAGCACGGTGGTGAACCCGCCGATGCCGTCCCCGTAAAAGAGGAGCTTTTCCGATTTCAGGTCGGGGAAATGCTTCTCCCAGGCCAGGAGCGACTCGAGCCACCCGATGTCACGAAGCTCGGGCCGGTCGAAACGGTGGTACTTCCCCATGGAGAGCATGACGTGGTCCCAGCTGGGGAACGCCGCCATCAGCCCGAACCCCAGGAGCGCGGGGAGGGCCAGGGCGAAGCGGCGGGGGAAGGTGCTCCGCCGAGCGGCGGCGATGACGAGCCACGCCCCGAGCGCGGCGGCGAGCTGGAGGCCGATAACCAGGCGGAGGCCGTTTTCCTTGCCGAGGAAGGGGATCAGGACGAAACCCGCCACGGCGGAGCCCAGGACCGCACCGATGGAATTGACGGCATAGGCGTAGCCGATGGAGCGGCCGGTGGCCGCGAGCGACCGGGTGTAGATCTTCCCCACCAGGGGGAACGCGGCGCCGAGCGAGAAGGTGGTC
The DNA here is from genome assembly GCA_012729555.1 of Acidobacteriota bacterium. Taxonomy (NCBI): domain Bacteria; kingdom Pseudomonadati; phylum Acidobacteriota; species Acidobacteriota bacterium. The sequence continues at coordinate 16,585 of JAAYCX010000055.1, read as the reverse complement.
AGGAACATGAACCCGAAGAGGACGATCCCCTTCATGAGGTAGAGCGAACCGAAGCTGTCCTGATGGAGATGGATCAGCTTGGCGAAGAAGATCTGGCTGTCGCCGATGACCTGGCTCGCCAGGAGCGCCGTGAGGGCGGCGGCCATCTGGGTCAGGACCAGGAGCACGGCCGGGAGTTTGACCCGGTCCCCCAGCCACCCGAAGAAAAAGCTCCCGAGCGCCAGCCCGGTGATGAAGGTGACCAGGACGACGGTGAAGGAGTAGGTGGTCGGCCCGACCAGCAGCCCCAGGAGCCTGGTCCAGATCACCTCGTAGGCCATGGCGCAGAACCCGGTGACGGCGAACACCGCGAGCACGACTCCGACGGGCACCACCTCCCCGGCGGGGGGAGCGGGCTTGCGGGGCCTGGGCGCCCGCGGCCCGGTCCCTTCCTCCGTCTCCTGCGGCGCGATCCAGCCCGTCCGGCGCCGGCTGACCAGGAGGCATAGGAGACCGATGCCGGCGTTGAGAAGGACGGCGACGGCGAGAACCCCTCGCACCCCGACGAGGTTGATCAGCCAGAAACCGCACAGCAGCGACCCGGCGGCCGAACCGATGGTGTTCAGCCCGTACAGCCGCCCCACGTGCGTCCCCACCCGGGAAAGCGTGTTGACGAAAAACCGGCTGAGCACCGGGAGGGTGGCCCCCATGAAGGTGGCCGGGAGGATGAGGACGAGGGCGCACCCGGCGAAGGTCAGGAGGTTATACAGGAGGAAATGGTCGAATAGCCGGTTGTAGATCCAGGCGTACAGGGGCTTGAAGAGGAGGAGCAGCAGGGGGAGGAGGAGGCAGTAGAGCCCGATCCCCAGTTCGAGCAGGCCGTAGACCCGGATCAGTTTTTCCGGCCGGGCGACGCGGTCCACCGTCTTCCCCGCAACGGCGCTCCCCAGCCCGAGCCCCGCCATGAAGACGGCCAGCACGATGGTGACCGAAAAGGGGGAGCTCCCGATGATGCCGACGATCATACGGGTCCAGAGGACCTGGTAGATCAGGCCCGTAATCCCCGAGACCAGAAAGCAGGCGAGAATCAGCAGGTAAAGCATAGTCCACCGTTTCCTCGAATCGACGTTGGCGGCGCCCGCGCCGCGGGCTGCCGCGCGTGCGCCTGGGCGTCAAGGCGAGTAGTATGATCAAACTCCCCGCGGATTGCAAATTGTCTCTGGCCGTCCCCCGCTGGCAATCCGGGGTCCGGGATCTTATGTTGTTTCAGGCCGAAGTCGGCCGGGAAGGAGGGGGGTTCCATGAGACTGCGCACCCGCGTTGCCGTCCTGACCGTCGTCCTGGGCCTCATCGGATGCGGCCCAGGGGCGGACAAGCTCCCCGCCGCGCGGGGGAAAGGATCCGCGGATATGGAGAAAAGAGACGAGGCACGCTTCCGGTCGGCCACCTTCGCCGGCGGCTGTTTCTGGTGCACCGAGGGGATTTTCGAAAGGCTTCGGGGGGTCGAGCGGGTGGTCTCCGGCTACAGCGGCGGGCACGTGGAGCGTCCCACCTACGAACAGGTGAGCGGGGGGGACACGGGGCACGCCGAGGCCGTCGAGATCACCTACGACCCGGCGGTGATTTCCTACGCCGAACTGCTCGAGGTGTTCTGGAAGACCCACGACCCCACCACGCCGAACCGCCAGGGGTACGACGTCGGGCCGCAATACCGCTCGGTCGTCTTCTATCACGACGGGGAGCAGAAAGCCCTGGCGGAGGAGCTGAAAGCGCGCCTCGAAGCGGAGCGCATCTGGGACCGGCCCATCGTCACCGAGATCGTCCCCCGCGGGGTATTCTGGCCGGCGGAGGACTACCACCAGGACTACTACGACCGGAACCCCGAAAAGGCCTATTGCCGCAGCGTCATCACCCCCAAGATCGAGAAATTCCGCAAGATCTTCAGGGATAAGATCAAGGGAACCGGGTAAGAGGGCGGGGATCAGCGGAGCCAGAGAAGGAGGCAGAGCGCCGCGACGAGAGCCAGGAGCGAGGCGCCGGCGATCTTCCAGGCGCTGTAGGGGCGTTCCCCCTGGACCTCGCCCGTCCGCGCATTGATGACGATGGGATAGGCCCTGCCGCGGAAGCGATAGACGCTCGTCCAGACCGGCAGCAGGAGGTACTTGAAGGTGAGGTCGGAATATTCGGTGTCGGTCGAATGGATCCGCTGCTCGTCCCCCCCGATATCGCTCCGGACGGCCGATTCCACCGCCGGCGCCATCAGTCCCCTGGCCCGGGCGAACCCCTCTTCGAGCCCCACCTGGTAGGCCTCTGCCCGGAAGCCGCGGAGGTAGTCGTCCGAGTAGGGGACCAGTCCGGCCAGGTCCCACGGCTCCATGAGTGCGGCGTACCGCTCCGGCAGCGATTTCCCCGCATGGACCAGGATGTCGTCGAACCGCGTCTCCACGCTCCCGCCCGCCGGGCTCCAGCGTGTATGCCGCACCCGCCGGGGCCGGGTTACGGTGCGCCCCCCCTCGCGGACGGTCCGGTTCTCGGTGGTGTAATAATGCTCCCCCCGCTCCCCCACGTACCGCGTGTGCGCGCGGGCGTCGTAGGTCCAGAAGGGGACGTAGAGTCCCGTAACCGCGTCGTCGATCCGCGCGTGGCGCCCCAGTCCCGCCGGCGCGAACCAGAGCCGGGCGATCCAGCCTCTCAGGTGTTCGACGGCCTGTCTGCGGGACAGGCCGAACGGAAGGACGGCATCGGGCCGGATCCTGCGGGCCGCATCCCCGTAGACCATCGGCCGGCCGCAGAAGGGGCAGGGCCCGGCGGTCTGGTGCTCCGGCACGACGGTCCGGGCGCCGCACTGGTCGCACGACACCTCGATCACCTCCCCCGCCTCCCGTTCCCGGGCAGAGCGCTCGAGGGCCGCCGCGTAGTCCCGTTCCTCCACCCCCCCTCCGGGGGGAATCGGGCGGGCGGCCCCGCAGTGGGAACAGCGCAGCTCGGCCGTCCCCGGCTCGAACCGGAGTTCGGCCCCGCACCGACGGCATACGGTCGGGCCGGACCCACCGGGCCCCGTCGCTGGATTGTCGGAATGCATAGGATCGTAAGCCCTATAGTGAATTCGGAATCCGGGAAGCGCCCCCGCTCCCCAGAGCGCCCCCGCTCCCCGGGACCCGATATCTTCGGACCCTTGCGGCCGAATGGCAACAGGAATCGGCCTTCAAATCGGCCCCGACCCCAACTTTACCATTTGGCGGATGCTCTTTTTAGCATACAATGGTGAGCCATTTGCGGTAATCTCCGGGTACGCCCGGAGTGCAATATCGGGCGGGAAGATCGGCCGGCAACCGGGCCGCTCCTTCCCCGGGAGTTGCCGGACGCGCTGCATATCCCCGCAAATACATATGTGTGGACAAACTGCAATATTTCAGAGAATTGAGTGTAACGATAACTCGATGAGCAAGGGGGAGTTCGATGATTGAGACAGAAATGGCCGATGTTTCAAAATCCGGCGGATCCAAGGTCATCTCCGCTGAGGAGGCCGCGGCTCTCATACAGGATGGCGTGACCATCAGTGCGCCCATCATGGGCCTGGCGGGATGGCCCGAGGAGATAGGAAGGGCGATCGCCAAGCGTTACGAGGAAACGAAGCACCCGAAGGATCTTACCCTGGTCTGCGGGTCCGCCATGGGAAACCACAAGGACAAGGGGCCGCACGTGATCGGCATCGAGGGGCTGGTCACCCGCTTCATCGGCGCGCACACGCACGGATCGCCCAACATCGGCGCCCTCATCCAGAACAACAAGATGCTGGCCTACTGCTTCCCCCAGGGGGTGGTGGTCCACATGTACCGCGAGATCGCCGCGAAGCGTTTCGGGGTGATGACCAAGATCGGGCTGGGCACCTTCGTCGACCCCCGTGTCGAGGGGGGGAAGATGAACGACCTGACCCGGCAGGCGCCCGACCTCAACGAGGTCGTGACCTTCAACGGGGAGGAGTACCTGTGGTACAAGCCGTTCCCGATCCACGTCGGGCTGATCCGCGGGACCAAGGCGGACGAACACGGCAACATCTCCATGGACAAGGAGGGGGCCTTCCTGGAAGCGCTCCCGGTGGCGCAGGCGGCGAAGAATTCGGGCGGCATCGTCATCGCCCAGGTGGAATACGTCACCAAGGCGGGGACGCTCCATCCCAAGTCGATCCAGGTGCCCGGGGTGATGGTGGACTACGTGGTCATCGCCAAGAACCCCCAGGAATTCCACATGCAGAGCGAAGGGGTTTACTACCAGCCGGCCTTCAGCGGCGACGTCATCATGCCCCTCGGCGCCCTGCCGAAACTCCCGTTCGATGAACGGCTGTTCATCCTGCGCCGCGCCGCCATGCAGCTCGAACCGAATTCGGTGGTCAACCTCGGCATCGGCATCCCCGACCGCATGGCGACCCTGACCGGGCACGAGGGGGTTTCGCACATGATGACGCTGACGACCGAGGCGGGCGCGGTGGGCGGGGTCCCCGCCGGCTGGCCCAACTTCGGCATGACCTATAACCCCGAGGCCTTCGTCATGCACCCGAACATGTTCGACTGGTACGACGGCGGCGGCATCGACCAGACCTTCCTGGGGATGGGCGAGATCGACAAGTTCGGCAACGTGAACGTCAGCAAATTCGGCGGCCGCCCGATCGGGTGCGGCGGCTTCATCAATATCACCACGACCGCGAAGAGGGTGGTCTTCTGCGGCACCTTCACCACCGGCGGTCTCAAGGTGGCGGCCGAAAACGGGAAGGTGAGGATCCTCCAGGAGGGGAACCGCAGGAAGTTCATCGACGCCGTCGAGCAGATCACCTTCAGCGGCAAGTACGCGGCCAAGGGGAGGACCATCCTGTACGTCACCGAGCGCGCCGTCTTCCAGCTCGTCGACGGCAAGGTCACCCTCATCGAGATCGCCCCGGGGATCGACCTGGAAAAGGACATCCTGGCCCACATGGACTTCAGGCCGGAGATTTCGCCCGACCTGCGCCCGATGCCCGAACACATCTTCCACGAGGAGTGGGGGGCACTCAAAGGGATCATCGAGGCCAAAACGCAGAAGTGATCGGCACCCGCGGGCGCCCGTCCGGGCGCCCGCGTCTTCACTCCCGCCCGCCCAGCCGCCGCTCCAGCAGCCCGAGAACCTCTTCCGCGCCCCCCTGGACCGCCAGGTCGACCCGCCCCGTGGCCGGCGTGGCTTCCCTGTTGATCTCCACGGTAAACGCCCCCCGCCTGCGCGCCGCGTCGACGAGGCCGGCCGCGGGATAGACCAGGGCCGAGGTCCCGACGGCCAGGAAGAGATCGCAATCGAGGGCCGCGTCCGCCCGGCGGAGCACCTCCGGATCGATCCCCTCCCCGAACCAGACCACCCCCGGCCGGACGAGCCCCCCGCACCACGGGCAGGATGGGGGGATGTGCCCGAGGGGCGCCTCGTCGAGCACCCACCGCCTCGGGGACCTCGCGCACCCGTCCAGGCAAAAAACCTCCCAGATCGACCCGTGAAACCGGATGACGCCCTCCGACCCCGCCTTCTCGTCGAGCCCGTCGACGTTCTGGGTGATCAGCCGGAACCCCTCGTACCGCCTGCCCCAGAGGGCCAGGGTGCGGTGGGCCCCGTTCGGCCGGCACCTGGAGATCAGGGTGCGCCGCCAGTCGTACCACTCCCAGACCAGGCGCGGATCGGATGCGAAGGCCTCCGGGGTGGCCAGCCGCTCGGCCGCGTACGACTTCCAGAGCCCGTCCTTCCCCCGGAAGGTCGGCACCCCGCTCGCTGCCGATACCCCGGCCCCCGTCAGCACGGTGACGCGGGCCGACGGCCCGATCCGCCGGACAATGGCGTCGATGGAATTCTCACGCACCGGACACCTCCCTCGCGGGAAACACTCCCGCCCGCCCGGAAGCAAAAAAAAGCCACCCGAAAGGGTGGCTGGATATGAAGGCTTGGTTGCGGGGACAGGATTTGAACCTGTGACCTTTGGGTTATGAGCCCAACGAGCTACCAGACTGCTCCACCCCGCGATGATGAGGACATTATAGGCGCGCGGGCCCGGGGAGTCAAGAAATATCAGCCCTCCCGACGCTCCAGCACGTAGAAGGAGCGCAGCTGCCCGTCCGTCTCGCATACCCAGAAATCGACCGCGGCGTAGTTCTTCCTGAAATAGTGCCGGAACACCTGCCGCATCCTTCCCTGCCACTCAAGCGCGACCCCCAGGTCGCGGTTCTTGATCTCCTGCAGATTGTAGGGGATCTCGAAAAGGAACCGGTCGGCGGTGCAGTTGAGCTTGACCGGCGTGCTGCTGAGCAGCCCCGGCGCCGTCTCCGCCAGCTGGTTGATTACGGTCGCGGCTTTCAGTTCACGGCGCAGGTCGCGCCGCGGCGGCCCCTGCTCCAGGCGCCGCACGGCGGCAGCGTCCTCGAGGTCCCACCGCGTCAGCACCCGGTCCGTCGGCAGGCCCCGGTCGGGGAGGCTGGTCGTTTCACCGTGGAAGTTCTCTTCGTAGGCCTCCGCTCTCTGACCCAGTTTTCCCAGCGCGAAATAGGCCTGGGCCGGCTGCATGGGGTCGAAAGAGGAGGTGATGCATTTCATCCCCCGCTTGAGCGCCTCGCGGCGCTCGGCCGCCTTCAGCTTGTACCCGACGTCGAAATTCCGGTAGGCGGCCCGGACGGCCACCATGAAGGAGTGCTGGATCGGCCGGAGTCCGACGAGCCCGGCCAGGCTGAAGACGAAGCCGACCAGGTCCCCCAGGCTGCTCGTGGCGCCGAGCAGGATGCCGCCGCTCCGTCCGGCCTCGACCAGCAGCGGGGCGGGAACGATGTCGATATCGTGCATGTTCCAGACTTCGCGCTGGATGTCCTCGCACGCCTTGTAGTCCGCCAGGCTGCGGAAGGGACCGACGGAAACCTGGATTTCGTCCTTTCGTTTCTTCCTGCGCACCGCCGGTGCCATCACTCCCCCCCTCTGCCTTGCCCCGATGGTAGATGATAAATCAAAGCGGCCCGGCGCCGGTCAAGAAATTTCAGAAAATCGGGGTGGCGCTCCAGGGCCGATTCCGGGGGGAATCCCCCCTGTTTCAATATCTTCAGGACCCCGGCATTCCCCAGCAACGCCATCGCCTTGTCGATTTCAAATTTGTTAGGGTACAATTCTTGCAGAACCGCCATGAGAGTCAAGCCCAGCTTTACCGATTCGAGCCCTTTCCCGTCCCCGAGCACCAGGCTCACCCCGCCGCATTTCCGCCCCCGGTTCGGGCCCGCCTCCGGGGTGAAGTGGACCGGGACGAACTCCACCCCCGCGATCCCGGCGCCCCGCAGCCGGGCGGCGAACCGCCGCGGGTCCACCCAGGGGGCCCCGACCAGTTCGAAGGGGCGGTCGGTCCCCCGCCCCACCGACACGTTGGTCTGCTCGAGCAGGCAGACGCCGGGGTAGAAGAGGGCGGCGGTGACGGTGCGCATGTTGGGCGAGGGGTTCACCCACAGCTGCCCCGTATCCCAGAAGTAATCGTCCCGGCGCCAGTTCCGCATCGGGACCACCTCGAGCCGGACGCCGATCTTTTTGACCGAGTTGAAATAGCGCGCCAGTTCCCCCACCGTCATCCCGTGGCGCACCGGGAGCGGCATGTAGCCGACAAACGAGGTCCGGTCCGGGTCGAGCATCGGCCCCTCGACGCGCACCCCCCCGATCGGGTTCGGGCGGTCCAGGACGTAAAAGGGGATCCCCGCCCCGGCGGCCGCCTCCATGCAATAACCCATCGTCGTGATATAGGTGTAAAAGCGCGCGCCCACGTCCTGGATGTCGAACACCAGGGCGTCGAGCCCCTCGAGCATGGCGGCCGTGGGCCGGCGCGTGCCGCCGTAGAGGCTGTGGACCGGGAGCCCCGTGGGGGGGTCCACCGAGGAACCGATCTCCTCATCGTCCAGGTTCCCCCGGATCCCGTGCTCGGGACTGAAGAGCGCGGCCAGGGTGAGGTTTCCGGCGCGGTGCAGCACCTCGATGGTGGAGACGCCGTCGGAAGCGAGCCCGGTGTGATTGGTGACCAGTCCCACCCTTTTCCCCGCGAGCGGGGCGAAGCCCCCCTCCCGAAGGACGTCGATGCCGTTCTGCACTACCCGGGCGCCCTCCTCCCCGGGGAGGCGGAACACCCAGGGCAGGGCCGCCCCGAGCAGGATGAGGACTCCCGCGCCGATCCAGACTCTCCGCATCTCTCCCCCCTTCCCCCCCGTCACCGGACCACGCTTTCCCACCCCCGCCGGTTGAGGTCCCGGTAGATGACGGCGCCGGCGGCAAGCGCGATCGCCAGGAACCCGAGGCCGGGCAGGGTCTCTCCGAAAATCAGCTTGCCGACGCCGAAAAGGGTCATGTAGACCATGACGCAGCCCGAGAACCAATCGAGCAGGTTGAACGCGAGGCCGCCGGAGCGGGGCACGTCGGAAGCCGCCGCGGCGACCGGCCCCCAGAGGGAAGCCCCCGGCCGCACGCGCCGGTAAAACGCCTCCAGGACCTCCATCTTTTCCGGCTTCGTCAGCAGCGTGGCCCCGAGCCAGACGACGGTGGAGGCGGCCACCGTGAGGAGCACGATCCAGGCGAAGTCCAGCGGGTCGTCGTTGTCCATCCCCACGACCAGCTGCAGGAAAAGGGAGACGCAGAAGGAGGTCGCCATGGCGGCCACCTCGCTCCAGGCGTTGATGCGCCACCAGAACCAGCGCAGGATGAGCACGCTCCCGGTGCCGGCGCCGATGGCGATCAGGAATTTCCAGGCCCCCGCGATGGAATCCTGGTAATAGGTGACGACGCAGGACAGGACCATGATGAGGAGGGTGGCCGCCTGGGAGGCCAGGACATAGTGCCGTTCCCCGCTCCGGCGGACGATGAATCTACGGTAGAAATCGTTGACCAGGTAGGAGGCCCCCCAGTTGAGCTGGGTGCTGATCGTCGACATGTAGGCGGCGGCGAAAGCGGCGATCATCAGGCCGCGCAGCGCCGCGGGGACCACGGCCGGGTCGATGACGGTCATGATGAAGCCCGACTCCTTGTCCGCGAGTGACGGGTAGAGGACCAGGGAGCAGAGGGCGGTCAGGATCCAGGGCCAGGGGCGCAGGGCGTAGTGCGCGATGTTGAACCAGAGTGTGGCCAGGAGTGAATGCTTTTCGTCCCTGGCGCACAGGATCCGCTGGGCGATGTAGCCGCCCCCGCCCGGCTCGGCGCCCGGGTACCAGGTCGCCCACCAGTTGACGGCCAGGTAGACCATGAAGGTCAGCATCGGCATCCAGACCGACCCGACCTCGGGCACGAAGGAGAGGATCGACCCGCCCCCCTGCCGGGCCGAATCGAGCTCGAGGATTTTTTCCACCAGCGCCTCCATCCCGCCGACGGAGCGGACGGCGAAAAAGGCCAGCAGGATCATCATCCCCATCTTCAACACGAACTGGAACAGGTCGGTGACCAGCACGCCCCAGATCCCCGAGAGGGTGGAAACCAGGGCCGTGAAGAGCATGATGGCGAACACGATCCCGAGCGCCTCGACCTTGCCGATGCCGAAGACCAGCATCAGGATCTTGACCATGGCCAGGTTGACCCACCCCATGATGATGCAGTTGATGGGAAGTCCCAGGTACAGGGCCCGGAACCCCCTCAGGAAGGCCGCCGGACGGCCGCCGTAACGGATTTCGGCAAACTCGACATCGGTGAGCACCCCGGCCCGGCGCCAGAGCCGCGCGTAGAAAAACACCGTCAGCATGCCGCTCATCAGCATGTTCCACCAGAGCCAGTTCCCCGCGATCCCGTGCGCGGCCACCATCCCGGTGACGGCCAGGGGGGTGTCCGCGGCGAAAGTGGTCGCCACCATGGAAGTCCCGGCCAGCCACCAGCTCACCTTGCGGCCCCCCACGAAGAAGTCCGCCGTGGACGCGGTCGCGCGCTTCCGGAACCAGAGCCCGATCAGGATGTTGAACAGAAAATAGGCCGCCACCGCCAACCAGTCCACAAGCCCCAGCTGCATTTTCGCCTCCGCGCGACAGTCATCCGGGCGTCGGGGCCTGCCGCCATTCCTTCACTACACCCGTACGCCCCGGTTCGTGCGTGCTATAATTCCACAAAAGGATGGATCTTATGAACCCCAAAATTCTCAAGGATCGCTGCGTGGGCGCTTTGTTGGGATTTGCGGTGGGGGACGCGCTCGGCATGCCCGCGGAATTTCTGAGCCGCGACGAGATCGCGGATTGTTACGGCGGGCCCATAACAGATTTCATCCAGGCCCATGCGGAACACGCCAACGATTTCCTGCCGCCCGGTTCCTATACCGAAAACACCCGGACGATGCTGGCCACGGCCGAGTGCCTGATCGAATGCAGGGAGATGGACCCGGCCCGCCATGCCGACACCCTGCTTTCGTGGTTCCGGGACATGGTCCCGCACCGGGCTCCCTCGACCTCCCTGCTGCAGGCCTGCCGGCACCTGGCGATGGGGCGCCCCTGGACCAAGAGCGGGGTTTTCAGTTCCGGCTGCTCGGCCTCGATGCGCATGGTCCCGATCGGCATTTTCTTCAGCCGCGACACCGGTCTCCTCTCGCGGGCGGCCCTCGACAACTGCATGATCACGCACACCGAGCCCAGGGCGCTGGCCGCCGCCGTGGCCGTGGCCTACCTGGCCGCCCGGCTGCTGCAATCGGGCGAAAGGTCCTCACCGGGGGACCAGGTCCTGGATACGGCCGATCATGTCGCCTACCTGGACAGGGATCTGGCCGCCGTGCTGCGCTGGTCCACCCAGATCACCCATCTCCCCCCCGAAGAGGCCCTGTTCGAAATCGGGACGAGTTCCGACGCCATGGAAACGGTTCCCGCCGCCGTGTACTGTTTCCTGAAATATCCCGGGGATTTTCCCCGCGCGGTCCTGGCCGCCGTCAACGCCGGAGACGCCGCGGCCTCCATCGGGGCCCTGACCGGGAGTTTTGTCGGACTCTTGTCGGGGGCGCCCGTCATCCGGGCGGGATGGGCGAGCGCGGTGGAAAACTCCGACGTACTGACCGGGGTGGGAGAAAACTTGGCGGCCCTGGTCGCCCCCTGTTGCGGAGAGTAGGGGCCGCCCGAGCGGGTTATTCACAGAATTTGTGGAAAACTGTGGAAAAGCCAGGTTTTTAACAGGTATAAGCGGTTGAATACAGGTTGTTTCTCACCGCTTTGCATAAAGAATGTGCGCCCGCCCCCGCCGGGACCCGCCTGAACCGGCTGGAATCGCGGCGCCCCGGGTCAGGCCCCGACCGCCTGGCAGGACCGGGCGTAGAGGTCCGGGCCGGTTCCCGGCGACGGGCACCCCGGGCGGGGGGACTCGATCGGGCCCCCGCGGTCCATGGTCCTCTTGGTGGCGACGGCCCGGGCCAGCAGGTGTTTGAGATTCCGGCTTTCCAGCGTCCTTCCCTTGATGGTGACGTAATAGACCTTATTCATGATGCCCCCTAATGATATCTGCGCAACACGCTCGTGACCACCCCCTGGATCCTTACCCTTCCGGCATCCAGGACGATGGCCTCGAGGCTCTCGTTGGCCGGTTGGAGCCGTACGCGCCTCCCCTCGGGGTAGAACTTCTTGAGGGTCACGTTCTCGTTGTCTACCAGGGCCACCACCGTTTCTCCCGGCAGGGCCGTTTCCCGCGATTCGATGACGACATAGTCCCCATCCTGGATATGCTCCTCGATCATCGAATCCCCCCTGACCTGAAGAACGTACCCCTTGCCCCCCTTCGGCAGGAACGGCTCGGGAACCGGCATCGTCTCAGGCGCCGCGATCGCCTCGATGGGGCGCCCGGCGGCCACATAGCCGTACAGGGGGAGCGCCGTCGCCCCGACGCTGTCCGAAGCGAGCTGTATGGAGCGCGCCCGGTTGGCATCCCTGCGGAGATAGCCCCGTATTTCCAGGGCTTCCAGATGCTTGAATACGGCGTTGAGGGAGGCGATGCGAAAATGGGCCGCGATCTCCTCCATGCTTGGGGAATACCCGTTTTCTTCGATGAAGCGGGTGATGAAATCCAGGATTTCCTTCTGGCGTTGGGTCAGTTTCATGATTTCACCTTTATTTCACCGCCATTATGGGTGGCGAAAAGGTGAAAGTCAATGAATAATTTTCAGATTTTCAGGCCGCGCGGGTGCGCCCTAGAGCCGGTAGCCCTTCGAATCCGGGTCCCCTGGAAGGGTAACGGTAACGATCGATTCCGTTCTGTTCCGGATGACGGTCAACCTCATGTCTCCGGCCGGTGCGCCCGCAACCGCCCGGGTCAGGTCTTCCGGATCGGCCATCCCCCTCCCGTCGACGGCGACGATCACATCGCCCGGCTTCAGGCGGCCGTCACTTGCGGAGCCCGCGAGCACCGAGGAAACCAGGACTCCCTTTTTCCCCGGCACCCCCAGAAATTCCGCCAGCTGTTCCGTCAGGGGAAGGAGGGTCACCCCCAGTCTCGGTTTTCCCGCCGGGGCCGATTCGGCCTCCTCCCGCCTTTCCCCCGGCCGGGGGAGCAGGAACATTCTCCGTTCCGGGTCGGGCACCCGGTCCCGGAAGTTGTCCGGGAGAGCCCCCCCCCGCTTCCCCAGGGTGGCCGTCAGGGTCAGGGTCTTCCCCGCCCGGCTGACGACCAGGTCGACCTTCCTCCCAACGGGGGTCTCGCGCACCAGCCGGGACAGCTGGCTCGCCGACCATACCGGGAAGGGGCCGTATTGCAGGATGACGTCCCCCTCCCGCACCGTCGCCGCCTCCGCGGGGCTCCCCTTCGATACGGAGCGGACCACGACGCCCCGCTGCCGGTCGAGCCGGTGGACCGACACCGCATCCGCTCCCACGTCCTCCATGCTGATCCCGAGGAAAGCCCCGTCGGTTTCCTGGATGATGGAAAAGCTCTGGGCTCCCGACAGCTGCGCCGCTCCCGGAATCAGCAGCCCGGCCGCCATAAAGGAAAACAGGAATCTACGCAGGTTCATGGCACCCTCCCGTGTAATCGTTGTCCGCAATTTCAATACACGCACCGGCGCGCGGGCGGTTCCAAAAATTGCAGGAGAGGGGGGGCGTCAGCTCAGGGAGGGAAAGCGGGAGGCGAGGAAATCGACCAGCCCGGCAGGGAGGGTCCGCGGGTCGGGGGCCGCGAACACCGCGGCACCGGATAGCGCGTCGGCGTCGATGCCGTCCCAGGGGGGCGCGGATGCCTCCTCCCCTATGACCACCACCGCGTCGGCACGGCCGAGGAAGCCGCGCGCGCTCTCCTTGAATTCGGCGACCTCGTACCGCAGCACCATGATGTGGAGGTCGGGACGGAGGTGATCGAGGACGGCGTTCCCCTCCAGGATCAGAAAGGGGCTGGACCTGAGGATCGGCTCGAGGCGCGCGGTCCAGGATTCGGAGCGCGCCGCGTCGACGCGCACCCAGAAGGAGCGCCGGGCGCCCGCGGCCAGGAACCGGGAACTGTCGTTCTCCCCCCGGAGGCTCGTTTCCTCCGAAATGAGGCAACCGTCGCGGTCCGGGTCCTCCCCGTGGAAATGGTGGCTGATCTTGACGGCGGTCCAGCCTGCCCGGGGGAAAGCGGCGATGATGCCCGCCGCCACCGCCGTCTTGCCCACCTTCCGCGCATGCCCTCCGACGACGAGGATCGTCATCGGTCCCTTTTCGCCGATTTCGGGAAAGCGTGGGCGAACACGTCCTTGAACGTTTCCGCGAAATGCACCACGATCCCTTTTTTCAGATAATCGGGGAGCTCTTCGAAATCCTTCCGGTTCCCCTCGGGAAAAATGAGGACCTTGAGGCGGGCGCGCCGGGCGGCGATCACCTTCTCCTTCACCCCCCCGATCGGCAGCACGTGCCCCGTGAGGGTCAACTCCCCCGTCATGGCCATCTTCCTGAGCACCGGCTTCTGGATCATCATCGACAGCAGGGCCGTCGCCATCGTCACCCCGGCGGAAGGGCCGTCTTTCGGGGTGGCCCCCGCCGGCACATGGATATGAACGAATCGCTCGTCGAAGAAATCGGCCCGGGCGCCGTACTGTTCGAGATGCGCCATTACGTAGGAGTAGGCGATGTCGGCGCTCTCCACCATCACGGCCCCCAGCTGTCCCGTCTGCTTGAAGCCCTTGGATTTGCTGATAACGGCCGTCGCCTCGACCTGCAGCGTGGCCCCCCCCATGCTGGTCCAGGCGAGCCCCGTGACGACACCGGGGGTGCTTGCGAACATCTCGTCGGCGGTGAAAACGGGCTTGCCGAGATAGGGCTCCACGTCCTCCTTGCGGATGACGATCCCCTCCTCCTCCTCCCGCACGATCTTCATGGCCGCCTTGCGACAGATCTTCTTGATGAGGTTCTCCAGGTTCCGCACGCCCGATTCGCGCGCGTAGTTCTCGATCAGCTGCGAGAGCGCGTCCGCCCGGATGGTCACCTGCCCCGCCTTCAGCCCGTTTGCCTTGATCGCCTTCGGGATGAGGTAACGGCGCGCGATCTCCCTCTTTTCCTCGGCGATGTAGCCCGAGAGCCGGATGATTTCCATCCGGTCCAGCAGCGGCCGCGGGATGGTATCGAGCTGGTTCCCGGTGGAGATGAAAAGGACGTTGGAAAGATCGAACGGCACGTCCAGGTAGTGGTCGCGGAAACTGTTGTTCTGTTCCGGGTCCAGGACCTCCAGGAGCGCCGAGGCGGGGTCCCCGTGGAAGGAGGCCCCGATCTTGTCGATTTCATCCAGCATGATCAGGGGGTTGGAGGTTCCGGCCGTCTTCATTGCCTGCAGGAATTTCCCCGGCAGGGCCCCGATGTAGGTACGCCTGTGGCCCTTGATCTCGGCCTCGTCCCGCATCCCGCCCAGGGAGAAACGGTAGAAGGTGCGTCCCAGGGCGTCCGCGATGCTTCTCCCCACCGATGTCTTCCCCACTCCCGGGGGGCCCACCAGGCAGAGGATCGACCCCGAAATCTCACCCTTGAGCTTCCCCACGGCGATGAACTCGAGGATCCGGTCCTTGACGTCCGCCAGCCCGTAGTGGTCGCGGTCGAGGATCCTCCGGGCCCGGTCGACATCGTAGGAATCCTCGCTGAATCTGCCCCAGGGGAGCGATGTCAGCCAGTCCAGGTAATTGCGGGAGACGGTGTATTCGGGGGAATGGGGCTCGAGCAACTGCAGCTTGTCCATCTCGTCATCCACCGCTTTGCGCGCCTCCTCGTTCAGGGTCAGCTCCTTGAGGCGCTCCTGGAATTTTTCGATCTCCGCCGTCTTCCCCTCTTTCTCGAGCCCGAGCTCCTTCTTGATGGCCTTGAGCTGTTCCCTGAGAAAGAACTCCCGCTGCTGCCCCGAGATCTTCTCCTGGATCTGCCGGTTGATCTCCACGTGCAGCTTGGAGATTTCCACCTCCCGCTTGAGCAGCACCAGCACCCGGTTGATGCGCTGCCGCACATCGAAGGTTTCGAGCACCTCCTGCAGCTCGGCCCCGCTGGCCGTTGTCAGGTTCGCGGCGAAATCGGCGAGCCGGCCCGGGTCGTCGAAGGTGGACCTGCCCAGAAACATCTTGATCGCCTCGGACTGCAGGGGGTTGTACTGCACGAGGTCCCGCAGCGTCGTCATCACCGCCATGGCGTAAGCCTTGAGCTCCTCGGTGATTTCCATGTCCGACGGGGCGTGATGCCGCACCCTGGCCGTCATGCCGAACTCGGCTTTCGAGACGTCCAGGATCGTGAACCGTTCGACGCAGTTGATCAGGATGCTGGTGCTGTCCCCCTCCCCCTGGAACACCCTCAGGATCTTCGCCGCCACCCCCACCGAGTGCAGGTTTTCGGGAGTGTCGCTTCCGTTGGGGTCCCGGACCAGTACGACCCCGATCGTCTTGGAGGCGTATTCGAGCGCCCGCTGCACGATCCCCACCTGCTCCGCCCCGATCTCGAGCGGGACCGGGAAACCGGGAAAGAGGGGGCGGGGCCGGATGGGCAGCACCGGGAGGTGTTCGGGCAGGACCTCCGAAGCCAGTATGAGCCGCGGCTCCTGTTCCGCTCCTTTTTCGCCGTTGTCGCGCCCGGGGAAGTTGTCACTCATAGCGGTGTGTCTCCTTGCTTTCCAAGCACAATGTAATCAAGAGGGGGTCAGAATGCAAGCCCGCGCATTCCCATCGGACGCCCGTAACAAAAAAAGGGCCCCAGTTTACCTGAGGCCCTTAATTTTTAAATCCGGCGACGACCTACTCTCCCACATCGTTGCCAATGCAGTACCATCGGCGCTGGAGGGCTTAACTTCCGTGTTCGGGATGGGAACGGGTGTGACCCCTCCGCCAGAGTCACCGGAAACTCGAAAAATCTCACAATCAGATAACGACGGTCTTTCCAGCCGCAGCCTTTGCGCAGGCCTGGATTTCAAGCAGGGCAAATTTTATGGTCAAGCCTCACGACCGATTAGTACTGGTAAGCTTCATGCATTACTGCACTTCCACACCCAGCCTATCAACCTGGTGGTCTTCCAGGAGTCTTCAGCCCCCGAAGGGGAGGGATATCTAATCTTGAGGTGGGTTTCACGCTTATATGCTTTCAGCGTTTATCCCGTCCGAACGTAGCTATCCAGCTATGCCGTTG
Source organism: Acidobacteriota bacterium (assembly GCA_012729555.1). Lineage (NCBI taxonomy): Bacteria > Pseudomonadati > Acidobacteriota > Acidobacteriota bacterium. The sequence goes on along the minus strand of JAAYCX010000055.1, from coordinate 26 downwards.
GCACGACAACTGGTGCACTAGAGGTT
>JAAYCX010000054.1 GCA_012729555.1 Acidobacteriota bacterium | reverse complement strand
GGAAACGGCACCATGGCAGCGGAAGAGAGCGGTAACGACCTCCGGTACATCATCGGCGTCATGCGCCCCAGGTTCCTTCTCCTGGCCGTCGCCTGCGTCTTTCTCGGGCTGGCGGCCGCCGTGTGGGCCGGGTATGGCGTCAACCCCTGGCACGCCCTCCTCTGCTTCGCCGGCGGGGTGCTGGCCCACGGGGGCGTCAACGCCTTCAACGAGTACGAGGACATCAAAAGCGGGCTCGATTTCCGGACCGAGCGCACCCCCTTCAGCGGGGGGAGCGGCACCCTGGTCCCCGTGCCTCACAAGCTTCCGATCGCGCTCTGGACGGGGATCGTGACGGCCGCCGTCTGCGTCGCCATCGGGGTGTACTTCTACCTCCTCTACGGGTGGCCGATCCTGGCCATCGGGGCGCTCGGCCTGTTCGTCATCGTGGTCTACACCCCCTGGCTGAACCGGGTCCCGCTCCTGTGCCTCGTAGCCCCCGGGCTCGGCTTCGGCACCCTTATGGTCAACGGCACCTACTTCGCCCTCACCGGCGCTTTCTCCTGGACGGCGCTGGCCGTGTCCTTCGTCCCCTTCTTCCTGGTGAGCAACCTGCTGCTGCTGAACCAGTTCCCCGACGTGGAGGCGGACCGGACCGTCGGGCGCAAGCACCTGCCGATCGCCATCGGCCGGAAGGCGAGCGCCCGCGTCTTCGCCCTCTTCGTCGCCGCCACCTACCTGACCATCCTCCTCGGGGTCGCCCTCCGCCTGATGCCGCCCTGGACCCTGATCAGCCTGGTTTCCCTCCTCTTCGCCCTCCCCGCCGCCCGGGGCGCCCTGGCCCACCCGGACAACCTCGCCAGGCTCGGCCCCTCCCTCGGGCAGAACGTGCTCGCGAACCTCGCGGCCCCTGTCCTGGTGGGGATCGGCTTGCTCCTCGGCTGAAGCCCGGCGCGTCAAATTCGACCTTTCCCCCGGCCGAAAGTGGTACAATCCTGCGTTCGCGCACCGGTCGAGGGGGAGGAGGTCCCCCGGCGCCATGAAGCAGGCCGACACCCGCACGCAGTCCCGCGTCATCGTGGCCACGACGGCCATGCTCTCTTTCATCAGCTTCTGGCGGGCGGCGGCCATCGTGCTCAACGACCTCGGTTCCTCGGCGTTTTACGTCGGGGGGATCGCCGAGCACGCGATCGGGAAATCGGCCCCCTGGTTCATCCTCGGGGTCATGCTCTTCTCCATCGCCGTCCGGAGCGTCTACATCGAAAGCTCCATTCTCTTCGTCCGCGGCGGCGCCTACCGGGTTGTGAAGGAGGCCATGGGGCCGACGGCGGCCAAGGCCACCGTGTCCGCGCTCATTTTCGACTTCCTCCTCACCGCGCCGATCAGCGGCGTCTCGGCCGGGCATTACCTGGTCGGCCTGATCAACGAGCTGGCCGCCTTCGCCGAGATCCCCCTGGCGCTGCCGCGCGACGCCGGGGCCGCACTCTTCGCCATCCTCGTCATCCTCTACTTCTGGCGCCTGAACCTGGTCGGGATCGAGGAGTCGAGCTCGAAGGCCCTCTCCATCATGAAGGTGGCGAGCGTCATGGTGGTGGCCCTCATCCTCTGGGGGGGATGGACCCTGCTGGTGCGGGGGGGGCAGCCCGCCCCGCTCCCCGACCTCGGGAAGATGGATTTCCACCCCGGGGCGCTCGGGTGGCTCGGCGGCACGGCGCTGCCGGCCATCCCGCTGGTGGCCCTCTTCATCGGGTTCGGGCACTCCATCCTGGCCCTGAGCGGCGAGGAGACCCTCGCGCAGGTATACCGGGAGATCGCCCACCCGAAGTTCGCGAACCTGAAGCGGGCGGCGCTGGCGATCTTCGTCTTCAGCCTGGTGCTCACCTCGCTGGTGTCCTTCCTCGGCATCGGGCTGATCCCCGACGCCGAGCGCGCGCACTACCACGACAACCTCATCGGCGGCATCGCCATGAACCTCGCCGGCCCCTTCGCGCTCCGGCTCTGCTTCCACGTCTTCGTCGTGATCGTCGGGGTGATGATGCTGGCCGGCGCCTGCAACACCGCCATCATCGGGTCCAACGGGGTGCTCAACCGGCTCAGCGAGGACGGGGTGCTGGTGGACTGGTTCCGGAAGGTGCACCGCGAGTACGGCACCACCTACCGTTTCCTGAACCTGATCGTGGGGCTGCAGATCCTGATCGTGATCGCGAGCCGGGGCGACGTCTTCATCCTGGGAGAGGCCTACGCTTTCGGAGTCATCTGGAGCTTCGCCATGAACGCCCTGGCGACCCTCATCCTGCGCTTCAAGCGTCCGGAGGCCCGGGAGTGGAAGGTCCCGCTCAATCTCCGCTTCCGCGGCCGGGAGATCCCCGTCGGCCTGGCGGCCGTCACCGCCATCCTCTTCGCGACCGCCCTGGCCAACCTGCTGACCAAGAAGGTGGCGACGGTGGCGGGCCTCCTCTTCACCGCCGCGATGTTCGCGGTTCTGGTGGTCTCGGAGCGGATCGCGACCGCGAGAAAACTGAGCGAGTCTAAGGACCTGGAAAAATTCCTGCTCGAAGACCGGACCGCTATCTCGCGGGAGGCCATCGACGTCCGCCCCGGCTGCATCGTCGTCGCCGTGCGCAACTACGAGACCCTCTACCCCCTGGAAAAGATCCTCCGGAAGGCCAACACCCGGCAGCAGGATATCGTGGTCCTGACCGGGAGGAGGATGCGCGGGGTGCGCCACGACCAGGGGGCCCTCACCCGCGACCAGATTTTTATGGAGTTCGAGCGGAAGCTGTTTTCGCGCGCCGTTGCCATGGCGGAAAGGGAAGGGAAGCGGATCCAGCTGTTGGTGGTCCCCGGCAACGATGTCACCGACATCATCATCCGTTCCGCGCTCCAGCTGAAGGCCTCGAAGGTGGTCGCCGGGGTCTCCAACCGGATGACGATCGAGGAGCAGGCGCGCCGCCTGGGGGAGGCTTGGGAGACGGCGGGGCCGCACAACCGCGGCCTGACGCTCGAACTGATCGACCGCGCGCTGAAATCCCGCTTCTTCGACATAGGCCCCCACCCCCCGCGCCTGTGGCCGGTGGACATCGGGCTGCTGCACGAGATGTGGCTCCGGCTCACGCGGGAGAAATTCGGGGCGGACCTGCATCACCGCGACATCGTGGGCGTCGCGCTCAAGCGCCTCGACCGGGACCTCGAAGACCCGGCCCGCAAGGAAGCGGTCATGCAGGAGCTCTTCGTGGAGCTGGTGAGCGACCAGCACCGCCGCGAGTTCGCCGGGCGCGCCGCCGTCAAAAAGGACCCGGCGCCCGATCCGAAAGCGTGACCGCCGGCGAACCCGGGCCTAGTGCCGGTGCGGTTTCGCGCCGGCTTCCAGGCAGGGGCCCAGGAAGAGGAGGAAAAGGTCCTTTTCCTTTTCCTCCTCGACGGCGCCCCGGAACCCCCGGACATCGGTCCGCACCACCTTCTCGAGCCCCGAGTACCCGGCCTCGAAGACGACGGCGGCCGGCGCGTCGGCCGGGTAAGCGGCGCCAAAGAACTCCGACAGCTGGTTCAGGTCCTTCCGTCCCAGGAAGACGCTCAGGGTCGCCCCGCTCCGCGCCGCCTCCCGGAAGAGGGACTGGTTCTCCAGGACCCCCTTCCCGTCGGCGAGGAGCATGGCGCCGCGGCACCCGGTGTGGCGCTCGAGCAGGGCGCTGGCCACGTTGAACGAGCTCAGCCCCGGCACGATCTCGTATTCGCCGGGGTCGAGGGTCTCGCGCAGGTATTCGGTGGCGCCCCAGACCGTGGGGTCCCCGTAGTCGAGGAGGGCGACCGTCTTCCCCCGCGCGATTTCGGCCCGGATGGTGTCGGCGATCCCGCGCCAGGTCTCCTGCATCTTCTCAAGGAGCTTTTCACCGGAAAGGTCCGCGTGCTTGCGCGCCAGCTTGGGGGGGAGGAACTCGTAGAAGTCGAGCAGGACGGGCTTGTCCCCCAGGTATTTCGCGAAGCGTTTCCTGATGTCGGGAGTGCAGATCAGGAGGTCTGCCCGGCCGATGGCGGTGAGGGCCTCCACGGTGACCAGATCGGTGTCCCCGCTCCCGATCCCGATGAGGGAGAGGTGCGGACGGCGCCGCAGGTCGATCGCCTCGATCTTCTCCAGCGCCTTGACGTCCCGGTCGCTCATGAGGTCGCCGGCGGGGATGAAGGCGAACCTCCCCCCCCAGTCGAGGAGCTTCCCGTCCTCGGTGTCGGCGATGAGGAGGTCGCGCCCGCCGGGCTGCAGGAAGATCTCCCCGTGGGAGAGGGCGGCGCGGTAGCCGTCGGGGGCGGAAAAGAGGAAGATGTCCGACAGGCGCGAGGCGACGCCCGCCTTTTCGAGGACGGAGTGCAGCGGCGCCCCGGCATAGTCATGGAAACCGTTGTAGCCGCTCCCCTCCCCCATGTGGGCGGAGCGCAGCTCGAGCCGCGGCAGCCCCGCGAGGGTGTCGATGACGGCCCCCCGCGCCCCGGCCCCGGTCACCGAAAAGGAGGGCGCGAACGGCTTCTCCATCTTTTTCGAGCCCACCCCGGGCCGGAGGTTGACGACCTCGATCGACACCACGTTTTCGATCGACCGGTCGGCGTAGTCGTCGGCCGCCGCCACCAGCTTGGGGAAGCCGATCTTCCGGTCGAATTGCTCCGCGTAGCGTTCGGTGGCGTCCGACTTGTGGCGCGGGCGGATCGGGACGGCGGAGGTGGCGATGATGACGTCGGCCGAATTTCGATAGAAGATCTCGCCCCAGGAGAAGGCGACCTCCAGCCCGTCGCGGCTGCGCACGACGACGGCGAGGTCGATCCCCTTGGCGAAGCCCGAATCCTCCTTTTCCACCAGCGCCGTCTCGAGCAGCGTCCGGAGCGGCACGCCGTCGAAATGCCACGACCCCCGGTAGGACCCGTCCCGCAGGATCTCGTTCTGCTGGACCCGTACGGCCCTGAATCCGGCCAGGGATTCGGTGGAAAGGTTCAGCGGCTGCTTCACCGAGCCCCCGACGGTGAAGGACGCGCCGAAGAGGCTCGCCCCCGAGAAGATGACCACGGCCGCCAGCATCCAGATCCTCATTTTCATACGTCCCGCCCTTCCAGTAAAACCCCGGCACGGCCGGGGCGTTTTCCGACTTAAGGCGACATTATGCGATTTCGGGGGCGCTTTTGGCAAATTTTTGCCGGAACGCGCTGGATCGGCGTTTGGGAAATCCCGGTCTCCCCGCCGGCGCACAATTCCGGAACCTTCCTCCCCGCGCGCCGTAACAGAAACCTGGCGAAAGGAAATCGGAAATGAAAAAATCATCGTGGGTGCGGATCCTGGCGGTTCCGGCGCTCTGCCTGCTCGCATTTCACGCCGGCGGCCGGGTCGAGGCGGCCCCGGACGAGGGAAGGGGGGCGGGTGTCCCCGCGGCGGACCTGGCCGACCGGGTGGCCCGCCTGGAGAAGCAGGTGGCCGACCTTCAGGCGCAGGTCAAAAAACTCTCCTCGGCCCCCCGGCTCCTGACCCTTCCGGGCAACGAGGCCTTCCCGGGAGGGAAGATCCCTCCGGGTGCACGGCGGCACGAAATCGACGGGATCCAGTACTGGACCATCCCCCTGGGCCAGGGCCGGTAAGGCCGGGCCCTTCAGCGCCTCCGGCGCCCGGCGACGAGTCCGGCGAGGAGCAGTACAAGGGCGCCCCCGAGCAGGTAACGGTTGTTCCCCTGCATGAGGAAGGACTGCGCGCGCCCGAGCGCATGCCCCACCGAATTCACGAGCGATTGAAGCAACCCGTATTCGACCAGCGTCTGGGCGATCATGGCGCCCTCCTGTAGCGGAAGATAACGACACCCCATTATACGCCGATCGGCACGCCCCGGCGGGGCGCGAATGCGGCTGGTCGCGGCGGCCCTGAAACTTCTTGCATAAAAAATACAATGTCGTGTATAAAGAACATCCGGATGCCGAGTGGCGGCAGGCGATGTCCCGGCCGGCAGGTCGGGGAACGATCCAATCTTTACGGGGGAGTGCAAATGAGACGGAGCGCGAAGTATTTCCTGCCGGTGCTGTTCCTGCTGGGGGCCGCCGTTGCCCACGCGGGCCAGGGGAAGTTTTACATCGTCGGAATGGGGACCTCGAAGGACCTGGTTACGGTGCGGGCCCTGGAGGTGATCGAAAGCGCCGATATCGTCCTGGTCGAGACCGAAGGGGAGAGGGCCTACTGGGGGGACTTCATCACGGGCAAGGAGGTCTGGTCCCGCCCGATCGCGCTGCGGGTCATGTACGGCGCCGACCCGGAGAAGATCGCCGATCCCAAAAAGCGCGCCAAGGCCGAAAAGGGGGTCCGGGCCAGGAAGGAGATCGTCGACCGGGTCACCGCGGCCGTCCGGGAGGGGAAGATCGTGGCCGACCTGCAGGGGGGCGACCCCATGGTCTATGGCCTCACCTTCATGCTCGAGCAGCTTCCGAAAGACATCCCCACCGAGGTGATCCCCGGCGTGGGCGCTTTCCAGGCGGCCAGCGCCGCCGTCAAGATGAGCCCCCCCTTCGGCTATGACACCAGCGCCGTGATCCTGACCATGGACGATTGGGAAGGCCGGGTGGACGTCAACGAAAAGCTCATGGCCGCCGGCAGCACCCTGGTCGTCTATACCATGCTTCTCGATTACGAGCGCCTGTTCGCGCAGCTGAGGAAGCACTATCCGGCCGACACCCCGGTGGCCGAGGTCGTCGACGCGGGCGACCGGGAGAACCAGAAGGTGATCCGCAGCACGGTGGGCCGGTTCCTCGACGAAATCGACTACAAAAACCTCCCCGATGAGCGGCACATCCTGCTCGTCGGCAAGTTCCT